>NZ_JAJNRD010000132.1:0-328 GCF_022228055.1 Halorhodospira sp. 9621 | reverse complement strand
TATTGGGTGCGCTTCCATAAGACCCTCCGGGAGTGGTCTCGGTCTGGGAGTTCTTCCGCGGCGCCAGCGACTCGATCCACTGTCGCAGCTCCGTGCGATCCAACGGCTTGCTCAGAAATGCATCGAAGAGACCGGTCTCGAGGACCGGCTCCACCTCGCTGCGGGCATAGGCAGTGTAAAGGGCAATCGCCACCTGGGTGCGTCCCTGGGCCCTTTCCTCAGCCCGTATGCGCTCGGCCAGCTGATCACCATCGAATCCGGGCATGTGGCGGTCGAGGACCAGGGCATCGAAAGTCTGTGTTTGCCAGGCCTCCAGGGCGCTGGCGCC
>NZ_JAJNRD010000131.1:0-338 GCF_022228055.1 Halorhodospira sp. 9621 | reverse complement strand
CTCTCCAACCTCTCCGATGAGGCCGTTCTTGAGCGCTGGCTGGAGTCGCCGTACTTCCAGTTCTTCTGCGGTGAGCAGTACTTCCAGCACGAGCTGCCCATCGACCCCTCATCGATGACGCGCTGGCGCAAGCGCATCGGCGAGGAAGGCGTCGAAGAGCTGCTCGCGCAGACGATCGAGACCGCCCGGCGCGAGGGCCTGGTCAAGCGCCAGAGCCTGGAGCGGATCACGGTGGACACCACCGTCCAGGAGAAGGCGATCACCTATCCCACCGACGCCAAGCTCTACGCCCGTGCCATCCGCAATCTGGGCAAGGAGGCCCGGCGGCACGGGATCCC
>NZ_JAJNRD010000130.1:0-331 GCF_022228055.1 Halorhodospira sp. 9621 | reverse complement strand
GATGGGGTGCGCTTCCACGGGGGGGCTCTCCGGTGGTGGTGCCGGTCTCGGGCTCCTTCCGCAGCGCCAGCGATTCGATCCATTGCCGCAGCTCCGTGCGATCCAGCGGCTTGCCCAAGAACGCATCGAAGAGCGCGGACTCCAGGACCGCTTCCACTTCGTTGCGGGCATAGGCGGTGTAAAGGGCGATGGGTACCCGGGGGTAGCCCTCGGCCTGTTCCTCGGCCCGGATGTGTTCGGCCAGCTTGTCGCCATCGAGTCCGGGCATGTGGCGGTCGAGCACCAGGGCATCGAAAGTCTTTGTTTGCCAGGCCGCCAGAGCGCCGGCGCC
>NZ_JAJNRD010000013.1:0-63934 GCF_022228055.1 Halorhodospira sp. 9621 | reverse complement strand
CCTTGGGCCCCGCGTGGTTCCTAGGCGCCCCCCAGCAACCGGGCGAGTCCGGCGAAACCCTCCTGACCGCACTTGGCCCCGGCCACCTGATTGGCCCGGCGCAGCGCCCGC
This sequence comes from Halorhodospira sp. 9621, assembly GCF_022228055.1. Classification (NCBI taxonomy): domain Bacteria; kingdom Pseudomonadati; phylum Pseudomonadota; class Gammaproteobacteria; order Chromatiales; family Ectothiorhodospiraceae; genus Halorhodospira; species Halorhodospira sp. 9621. The sequence continues at coordinate 63,823 of NZ_JAJNRD010000013.1, read as the reverse complement.
TCCGGCGCCTGGCCGCGGCTCAGGGCGTCGATCAGCCCGGCATTGAAGCAGTCGCCGGCGCCCACCGTATCCACCACCTGCGCCGGCGGCCAGGCCGGCTCGTGGTGGAGAGTGCCGTCGCCGCGGCGCAGCCAGCCGCCGTCGGCGCCCCAGGCGCAGAAGGCCAGCCCACCGCAGGGCATCCCGGCCAGGAAACCCTCTGGATCGGCGTGGCCCGTGGCCTGCGCGTAGGCGCGGGCGTAGATCGCCACGTCGGCCGCCGCGGCCAGGGCGTGGATCTCCGGGCGGGGCTTCTCGAGTTCCACCGAGATCGGCAGCTGCGGCGCCCGCGCCCGGGCATCCCGAATCATGGCCCGGGTGGCCGCAACATTGCGCCCCTCGAAGTGAAGCCAGTCGACACCGTCCAGGGGCAGCGCAGCGAAGTCCGCGGCGGCAAGCTCAGGGAGATCGCGGTGGTGGACAATGGTCCGCGAGCCGGTGGCACGGCTGACCGTGATGTAGGAGACCGGGGAGCGCGCGCCGGCGCACACCGGCGCATGGCGATAGTCGATGCCGCGCTCGGTCAGTGCTGCAGCGATCCGTGCGGCGTCGGCATCGTCGGCCAGGACGCCGAGCCAGCGGCCGTGGTGACCGAGTTGGGCGAGCACATCCAGGGTATTGGCGGCGTTGCCGCCGCGGGCCACGCGCTGGGCGATGGCCCGCACCTCGTCGTCCTCGGCCGGATAACGTTCGGTGGTATTGATGACGTCGAGGGTGGCGATCCCGACGGCGAGGATCGTCGGCATGATTCGACTCCTTGCGACCGTCTCTCTTGGCGGCTGACCCAGCGGCAGGGCACGGGCGGGATCAGTCGCTGCCCTGCTCCGGATCGCGCCCAAGCAGATCACCGAGCCCGGCGAAGGGCGTGTGCGTCGCCTGGGGAGCGGCGCCGCGCCCCTTCTTGCGCGGTGCTTCCGGGCCGGTGGCCGGACCGATCTCGCGCTGATGCTCGTGGTCGTGGCAATAGAGGCACAGCAGCTCCCAGTTGCTGCCGTCCTCCGGGTTGTGGTCGTGGTTGTGGTCGATGTGGTGGACGGTAAGCTCGCGCACGTTGCGCCGGTCGAACTCGCGCCCGCAACGGCCGCACACCCAGGGGAAGAGCTTCAGCGCCTTCTCCCGGTAGCCGCGCTCGCGCTCGGCGCGCTCCTGCTGGGCCCGGGCGACGATGGCGTCCAGGCGTTTCCCGTCGGACTGCCCCATGGCTGACCTCCCTGATCCGGCTCGATGTACCTGTAGCACCGTCTATGGTAGCCACCCCTCCCCGGCACCGCCACGCCGCCGCGGCGGGCCGGGGCCGTCGGCCGCCCCTGCCGCCCGCGGGGCTCAGCCGGTGATGTAGGGGGTCTGGCGCAGGTAGCGATCCTCGCTCAGCTGATCGAGCAGGAAGGTGGCCACATCGGCTCGGCTCACCGAGCCGGCGCCGGTCTCCCGGTCGGTTCCGGCGCGCCACTGCCCGCGGGCCGGACGGTGGGTCAGCCGCCCCGGGCGAACCACCACCCAGTCGCGGTCGCTGTCGCGCAGGATCCGCTCGAGACGCTCCTTGTCCATCATCAGCTCCTTCATCAGGGTACGAATCAGCAGCCGGAAGACCACCGAGACCTGGGCGTAGCTGTCACCGACCCCCATGGCCGAGATCGCCACCACCCGGGGGACACCCTGCTGTTGCATCGCATCGACGATCACCCGGGTGCCCTCGCTACACAACCGCGGCGGGTTGCGCCGGGTCTGCCCCAGGGCGATGACCGCGCCGTCGCAGTCGTAGAGCGTCCGCCCCACGGCCTCCGGGTCGAGCACGTCGCCAACCACCACCTCGACCCCAGGGAGTTCCGGTACCCGGTCCGCGCTGCGCGCCAGCACCCGACACCGCCATCCGCGCGCCAGGGCCTGGCGCACCGCCTCGGCCCCGACGCCACGGGTCCCACCAAACACCGCAATCTTCATGGACGATTCTCCTCCCCTTCCCGATTCCACTGTGGTACAGTCCACCCGTGTTTGCAGAGGCGCCCCCGAAATTGGCGCCCCAGGTTACCGCCCGACGCTCCTGCGTGATCCCGGCCCGGTACCCTCGAACCGGTCGTGGATCGATCCGCCAAGGCCTTTCCTCGATGTTCCTTTCACTACCGGCGCTTGCGTCGGCGCCTTGGCGTGTCCTGATTCAGGAGTGTCTCTATGACCTTTGATAACCTCGGCCTCTCCCAAGAACTGCTCCGCGCCGTCGCCCAGCAGGGCTACGATCAACCGACCGCCATCCAGGCTCAGGCCATCCCGGCGGTACTCGGCGGCGGCGATGTCATGGCCAGCGCCCAGACCGGCACCGGCAAGACCGCCGCGTTCACCCTGCCGCTGCTCCAGCGCCTGACCGACACCGCTCCGCAGCAGGGCCAGCGCCGCATCCGCGCCCTGGTGCTGACCCCCACCCGCGAGCTGGCGGCGCAGGTCAGCGCCAGCGTGGACACCTACGGCCGCCACCTGCCGCTGCGCTCCACGGAGATCTACGGCGGCGCACCGATGGGCAAGCAGACTGCCGCGCTGCGCCGTGGGGTGGACATCGTGGTTGCGACGCCGGGCCGGCTGATCGACCACCTGGACCGGGGCAACGTGGACCTGCGTCAGGTCGACATGCTGATCCTTGACGAGGCCGACCGCATGCTCGATATGGGCTTCAAGCCGGCCATCGAGCGGATCCTGAAGTCGGTGCCGAACCACCGGCAGACTCTGCTCTTCTCGGCGACGTTCTCCGGCGCCGTGGGCGGCCTGGCGCGCCGTTTCCTCAACGATCCGACGGTCATCGAGACCGGCACCGCCAATGCCGCCGCCGAGGCGGTGGAACAGGGCGCCTACTTTGTGGATGCCGGGCGCAAGCGCGAGCTGCTCACCCAGCTGATCAATGACGGCGACTGGCGCCAGGTGCTGGTCTTCACCCGCACCAAGCGCGGCGCCGACCGCCTGGCCGAGCAGCTGGAGCGCGAGGGCATCCGCTCGCAGTCGATCCACGGCGACAAGAGCCAGGGGCAGCGCGGCCGGGCCCTGGCCGCGTTCAAGCGCAAGTCGGTCCGCGCCCTGGTCGCCACCGATGTGGCCGCCCGCGGGCTGGACATCGCCGGCCTGCCCCACGTGGTCAACTACGATCTGCCCAACAACCCCGAGGACTACATCCACCGCATCGGCCGCACTGGTCGCGGCGGGGACAGCGGGGAGGCCTGGTCGCTGGTCGGCGGCGAGGAGCGCGGCCAATTCAAGGCCATCCAGCGGCTGGTCAAGCGCGAGATCCCGGCGCAGATCGCCCAGGGCTTCGAGCCGGCCCGCCGCGGCGGCGGCAACCCCGGGCGCGGCAACCCGCGCCGCGGTCAGGGCGGGCGTCCCGGGCGCGCCGCCTGACGCCGGCAACCGGCACCCGCAGACCGGGTGAAAGGGGGGTGTCGCCGCGGCGGCACCCCCCCTTTTTTGATCCCCACTACCCAGGCGCTGACCGCTAGGCGTCCTTGACACCCTTGGCGGTGGGCCCCGGGTGCGCCAGCCCTGCCGCCTGATCCAACCGCGGATGACCCTGGCGGAAGGTGTCGCGCAGTCGGCCGCTGCCGTCGTCCTGAGCATCGAGGGCCTGCAGGGTCCCGGTGACCAAGTGGATGGCCGCCAGCACATCGCCGGTGTGGCCGCTCTCCGAAATGGTGTGCATGTTGCGCACCGGGATCCCCAGCGAGGCGGCGGTGCAATCGACGTTGCCGAGCACCCCGGCCATGCCGTCGGTGCCGGTATCGCGACCGCTGACGTCGCGCTGGACAGGGATCTCCTGCTCGCTGGCCACGCGCTGGATCACGGCGTTGAGCTGCTCGCTGGCCACGGCACCGACGGTGTAGGTCACCCCGGCCCCCATGGTCAGCGGCTGGAAGCGCTTGTCCGAAACCCCGGGGGCGGCAACGTAGTCCTGGTCCACGTCCACGGCGATCAGTGCATCCGGGCGCAGCTCGCTGGCCAGTACGCGGCTGCCGAAGCGGCCGATCTCCTCGTAACTGGCGATGGCGAAGAGCATGCGCACGTTGCGAGCGCCGCCGGCCTGGGCGATCTGGTGCGCAGCCTCGGCAGTGGTGAAGCACCCCAGGCCGTTGTCCAGGTAGGCCCCGTAGAAGGTGTCCGGGCTGAACCCACGGCGGATAGGCCGGTTGAGGAGGATCGGGTCACCGGGGCGGACGCCCAGCCCCTCGACCTGCTTCTTCTTGTTCTCGCCGTGGACCTGCAGCTCCAGGTAGAGCTGCTCCTTCTTGACGCCCTTACGCCCGGTGCGGGTCTCCTCGTCGGCGAAGTGGATGGCCCCTAGGGCCTCGATCGTGCCGCCCTCGATGCGCCGGTAAGCACCGGGGTTCTCCGGGGCCTCGCTGAACAGGGTGACCTCGTGGCCGATCAGCGTGCCGGGCAGGAAGGAGTCGCTGTCGATCCAGACCTTGCCGTCGTCGCCGATGCTACGCACCTGCATGCGGATCTTGTCGGCGTGGCCGACCACCATCACCTTGAACAGGTCGTCCCGCCCCGGGTGGGTATCGAGGACGATCCCGGCGTGCCCCTGGAACTGGTGCACGCGCCAGTCGGCAGGCGCGAACGAGTCGAAGTACGGCTTGAGCACCCCGTAGGTCATGGCCCCTTCGAGGCCAACGGGGCTGGGCGCGGCGAGGACGTCGCGCATGCGCTGGAACTGCTCTTCGGGCATGGACTGGGTCCACGGCTTGCTGGACTGGGACATGGGCCTCCTCTCGCGTGTGGCTATCGGATTGCGTGATACTGGTCGCCAGGCTCACACCATAGCGCAGCTCAAGCCGTGGCATCGAACCGCAGATACGCCAGTGCCGGACTCGACGTCGGCACCTCCGGGTGCCGGGCGGCGGTGGTCGACCACCAGGGCGGGGTACTCAGCCGCGCCCGGGCCGAGTGGCCGGACGGCGTCATGCCCGCCGATCCGGAGACCTGGTGGGTGGTCGCCCGCTCGGCCCTGGCCCGGGCCGTGGCCGAGACGCGGCGACCGGTCGGCCGGGTGGCCGTGGACGGCACGTCCGGCACCGTTGTCTGGACCGCCACCGATGGCACGCCACTGACCCGCGCTATGCGCTACAACGAGCCTGCCGCCGGCACCTGGGCGGCGGTGGTCGCCCACCAGGCGCCGGCGACGAGCGGCGCCCACGGCAGCAGCTCCGGCCTGGCCCGCGCCCTGCACCTGGCCGCGCTCTACGGGTTGCGCGGCCCGTGCCAGCTGCTGACCCAGACCGACTGGATCGCCGGGCGGCTGTGCGGGCGTTTCGACTGCACCGACGAGAACAACGCCCTGAAGCTGGGTTACGATCCGGTCAGCCGGTGCTGGCCGGACTGGCTACAGAGGGTACCCCTGCCCGACGACTGCTTGCCCGCCGCTTTCGAACCGGGCACCGCCATCGGCACGATCCGCGCCGAGGTGGCCCGGGCCACGTACCTGCGCGACGATTGCCAGATCGTCGCCGGCACCACCGACTCCATCGCCGGTTTCCTGGCCACCGGCGCCCGCGTCGGCGGAGAGGCTGTCACTTCGCTGGGCACGACGCTGGCCCTGAAACAGGTGAGCCGCCAGCCGGTCTTCGCCCCGGAACACGGGGTCTACAGCCACCGCCTCGGCGATCAGTTCCTCGCCGGTGGTGCCTCGAACTGCGGCGCTGGCATCCTGACTCGCTACTTCAGCGAAGCGGAGCTAGAGGCCCTGAGCGCCCGGCTTGACCCGGACCACGACACCGGCCTGGACTACTACCCGTTGCCAGCCGTCGGCGAGCGCTTCCCCTACGCCGACCCGCAGCTGCAACCGCGACTGGAACCCCGTCCCGAAGACCCGGTCCGCTTCCTCCAAGGGCTGATGGAGGGCGTCGCCGCCGTGGAAGCCGAGGGTTATCGCCGACTGCAGGAGCTAGGCGCACCGGCGCTGGAGCGCGTGATCACGGTGGGCGGCGGCGCCGCCAACCCGGCCTGGACGCGGATCCGCAGCCGCTACCTGGGCGTGCCCGTCAGCGCTGCCGAGGAGGCTGAGGCCGCCGTGGGCGCGGCCCGGCTGGCCGGCGGGCTGATCGACACCTAGCTGGAATACCCGCCCTGTCGACGACGCCCGGCCGGCTCCAGGCTGCCGTCCGTGAAGGCGCTCGGGTAACGGCGCAGCACCTCGGGGCCGTACTCCCGGGCGCGTCGCTCGTCGTCCCGCTTGCGGTACGGATCGAACACCCGCCCCGGCGGCAGCGGCTTGCGCGGGTCCATGTACCAGCAGTAGAAGTCCCACTCCTCCTGCAGCCGCCCCAACGGCACACTGAGGTGATTGTCCGGGCGGAGGGCGCTGAACCCGCCGAAATGACCGCCGTAGGACCCCGGACTGTACTCGGGGATGACCTGTAGCTCCTGCCAGGGCACCTCGATGTATTCGCCTTCACCAACCGGCGGGAGGGAGACGGTCTGGTTGCGACGATCGAAGGTCACCGTGTGCGGGGGCCGCTTGCCCCGGCGCATGCGGATATAGCTGCGCAACTGGCGCAGGGCGATGGCCAGGGCATACGCCGGCAGGAAGGCCAGCAGCAGGGAGAGGAGAGCAAGGGCGCCGGTCAACACGGCAAAACCAGACGGATACTCTATAAAGGTGCCGTGCACCGAAATCGCTGATCCTGCCACGAGCAAAAGCAGATAGGAGCCACCCGCGACAAGCGGAGAGAAAACCACATCGCCCGAATCACACTTACAAGCTATCTCGATGCGACTGTCATCTGCCCTAGCCGAGGCAGGAGCTTGTTGTAGTGTCCAGTCTATTATTGGCCAAGAGGGCAAACGGCCCAGATCCTTGGCCAGCCAGGGCCTTAAGGCCGAACGGCGGGCCAGCCAGCGACTGATCAACGGCGGCCGGTAGAATGTCAGTGCCATCGAGCCCTCCCTGTCACGCCCCCGTCCCCTGATCGCCCGCCGCCCGGGTAAGTACCTCCTCCACGGTGAGGGCACGGGCAAGCACCGCGGCCTCGGCCCGGCCGTGCCAGGCGGGTACCGGCACCCGGGCCACCCAGTAGCGAGGTGTCCCGTCCGCCTCGGGCTCCGGCAGGGAGTCGTCACCACCACCACCGGCCGCCGGCGCCACCCGCTGGCGGACGAGGAAATACAGCTCGCCGCGCCACCCCGCCGGGACCGACACCTGGTCCCAGGAGAGCGTCAGGCTCAGGGCGCCCGGCGCCCCCAGGGGCTCCGCCTCAAGGAAGGCGGGCGGCAGCGGGGTGAGCTCTCCGCCAGCGCCGCTCTCGGGACAGCGCAGGACCCGGCACTCCAGGCGGTCCCGCCGCCAGACCACCCCCTCCAGGGTCAGGCGGACCTGACGCAGGCCACCGCGACCGCCCAGCTGCTGGCTGTACTCGGCGGCCACCCGCAGCGGCGGCCGGTGCAGGACCCGCTGCCACCAGGCAGCCACGGCCGGCCAGTCGTCCCAGCTGCCGACTTCGGCGGGCCGCCGGGGCTGCGGCCCGGCCTCCACCGCCCGGGCGACCCAGGCCCACCCCGGATCTCCGGCCGATGCCCCCAGCCGCTGCCGTGCCGATGCGGTGAAGGGGCCATTGCGACAGAAGTCCGCAAACCGGGCGTCGGTTAAAAGTGAAGCCATCCCGGAAAGAGCAATACCAGCCACAAGGAAAGCTGCGCCTAGAACACCACCACTTGAAAGCCAGAAAATCCCGGCTGCGCTATACATCATCCCGGCGATAAGCCATGTGCGACCAGCCATCTGGTCATCCCGTCCGTACCGTCCTGAAGCCGCTCCCCAGGCATACGCCGCACTCGCAAAGGCTGCCGTCCTGCCGAACCAATTGACCCGGGACGCAAGCCGCTCCATGCGCGCGTACCGCGGGTCCCCCAACGGGATCCGCGGCTTCAGATAGGCCAACCGGGTCTGGGCCAGGAGCTCGGCCAGGGTCAGGGAGGAGGCTACGGCCCCGGCGATGTGGTACCAGTCCTCGGTGCGGGTCTGGCGCACGGCCTGGCCGATGTTGATCAGCTCCAGGGCGCCGAAGACGCTGCGCAGTGCGTGGCCGCCGGAGCTTGTGGAGAGGCGTTCGGCCAGGTCGGCCAGGCGTCCCTCCGGCATGCGGGTGGAACGCAGCTCGCGGACGCGGACCTCCTCCTCGATGCGCAACTCGGCGGCGCGCGGGCTGCCGAGGATCTGTAGCGGGCCATGGCCAGCATCGGCGGTGACGGCGTGGTAGTCCGGGGTGCCTGCGGCAAGGATGCGGAAGCGCCGCTCGTGGCCCTGGTGCTCGATGCGCAGGGTCCGGGTCTCGCCACCTGCTGGCGCCCCGGCCCGGCGCTGGAGCTCGGCGAGCGGGACGCCATCAAGGTCGGGTGCCGGGTAGCTGACCGTGGTCACTTCCAGCCCGGCCAGCAGGGACAAGCCGGGCAGCTCGCGGAAGCGCCGGGTGATGCGCAGCACGTGCTCAAGGGCGTCCCCCTGGTAGGTCACCGGCTCGGCAAAGGTGCTCAGCAGCAGGTACAGGACCTCCGCCGCATCGTCGGCGGTCACCGCACGGCGCTGCTCAGCCAGGTCGCAGCAACGCTCCCCCGCCTGGAGCCGCCGCGGAGCCCGGGCGAGCTGGATTTCCAGATCCCGGGTCGGGCGCGGCAAACCCGACCCCCGTGCCCCGGCGCCCAAGGCCAGGGGCTCCGCCGGCAGCAGGCGCGCCGCCACCCGGGCCAGCCCGGCCGGCTCGCCCTCGGCAGCGAGGACGGTGCGCAACAGGGCACGGGCCTGCTCCAGGTCGGCGGTGTCCGCCTCGCCCTCGGCCTCCGGGGTATCGCCGATGTGGCCGTCGGCTGCGTCTGCCGGCACCGCCAGCTCATGGAAGTGCACCCCCAGGGCGGCCAGGCCCTCTAGGATCCGCCGCGGGCTGTTGTCGACGTAGTCCGCCAGGGCGTCGGCGTAACGCTGACTGCCGAGCAACGCCAACCGCTGGCGACGTACCCGGCGGAGGGCGGCGCGGAGCTCGCTGCGCTCGGCCACGCCGAGCAACCGTTCGAGAAACTCGCGGTCCGGCGACCGCTCGCCGGGACCCAGGCGCTCCTCTACGAAGGCCAGCCGGAAGGTCCCCGCCGCCACCGCGTGGAGCGACTCGGCCGCCGCCAGCTGCTGCTCATCCACCTCGGGCGTCGCCCCGGCGGCCAGACGCTCCGGGTCGGTGCCGGTCTGCAGCCCGACGACCAGGGCCTCGAGATGATCCGCCAGCGCCGCCTGCTCGCGGGCCAGCCGACGCGCCTCACCCAGGGGATCGTCGAGGTAGAGCACCGCCAGGCCGTCGTCGGCGTAGGGGCTGAGGTCCTCGCGCACCGGTTCGGACTCCCCCTCCTCGGCCTCGGCGTCGCAGAAGGCGCCGCTCGCACCGATCCGCCCCGAATCGCCGGGCCCGGTGTCGGCCCTATCGGCAGGATCGATCGGGAAGAAGCGGTCCTCGGCGGGCGGCTCGGCATCCGGCGGCGCTGCGTCGTGGGCACCGGCACGGGGGTCATCAGGGGCAAGCCCACCGGCGGCCGCTACCCGCGCCCAGGGCAGCTGCACGGCCGAGAACAGCCCCTCCAGACTCACCGGTGCGCCCCCGACGCGCATCGGCAGCAGCAGCACCGGCCGCCCCTCGCCGCCCGGGCGCCGCACGTCGCCGCGCTCGTAGGCCAGGTTGACCTCGTGGAGGCGCCCGCGGGGATGGACGTAGCACTCGCGCCACAGGTACCGCCGGCCGCCCTCCCGGCGGAACAGGTAGAGCCAGCCGCCGAAGCCGAAACCGGCGTCCCGGTGGCTCAGCTCGGCGTTGCGGGCAAAGCGCACCAGGGTGGGCATCAGGACCGTAGGCGGCGAGGCGGCGGCCTCCGCCTCGTCCTCCGGGAGCCAGACCGGCTGCTCGGCCCCACGGGTGAGGGGGATCTTGCAGAACCCGTGGTGCCGGTCGGCGTCGATCAGGCTCAGCCTCAGCGCACCGGGGCCCTCCGGGAGCTCCTCGATCCGCGCCACCCACCCCTCGCCGTCGTGGACGCTCCAGCGCAGGGCCCGACTGCGGAACCAGTCGTCCTGCTCGGGCTCGGCCACCACCTCCCCGGGCAGAGGGGCATCGGGTCCGCCGCAGATGTCGACGCGCGTCTGCGGCCGGGGGTGGGAGGCCGGGGCCGGGTCGCCGCCGGCCAGGGTGCTCGGCGGCAGCTGCTCCTGAAGCAGCGGGGCCGGCGGGGTGTTCTCGTGATTGGCTACCATCGGGTCGAGGGCCCGGGCCACCGGCATACCTTCGACGAAGACATCCGGCGAGCCGCTACCGGGGAGGAAGGTGGCCGGCCCGGTGATCGTCCCGGAGACGGTGCCCCCTTTATCGCCGCCCTCGTCACCGCGGGAGCGCGCGAACTGCGAGCCCTCGGTACAAACCGGGTGCCCCTCGACGAAGACCGTGCCGGCGGTGGCCGCGGCGTCGCGAGACTCGGCGACGTTGAGATAGGGGATCGACACCGTCGAGCTGCCCACCGTAGTGCGGCAGACGTCGGTGGTCAGCAACTCGCCGCCCGAGCCGGCGTGCACCAGGGTGCGGCCATTGGCGGTGACCGTGGGCCGGCTCATGCGGATGCCTCCCCGCGCGACCCGCCAGCCTCTCCCCCACCTTCGCCGGGTCGTCGCAGTTCCAGGGCGCCGGCAACTCCGCCGCCCACGGCCGTGAGGAGAACCCGCTGCGGGCCTGACGCGACGCGCAACAGACCGGCCGCCGCCACCAGCTGCAGGGGCAGCGTGGCGGCCCCGGCGAAGCCCAGGGCCCGCCAGACGAGGTGGCGCGCCGCGACGGGCTCCCGGCGCAGAGCGGGCACTAGGCGGCGCGCGTTCGCCCAGGCGTGGCGTTCGGCCGGGGTCCGGCCGAATCCGTGGAGCTCGGCCCGGTCGCCGCCCTCCTCCGCCTCCGGCACCGCCGTCTGGAGCACCCGTTGCCAGGCTCCCGGCTGCTCCGGCGGACCGCCCAGGGCAAAACGCCGGAGCCGCACATCTGCCGCCCCGGCCCCGCGGTCACCGTGCAGTAGCAGGAAGGCGGCACCATCCGCGGCCGCCGGCCCGTCGACGGCAGGGAGACACTGGCGACGGACCCTTGGGTCGGCGCAGGCGGCCGGGGCGGCACAGGCATCCAAGCCACCGATCAGGATGCTTGTCAGGCGGCGCTCGACCACCGCCTGAACGGCGCGGTGAAGCAGCTGCAGGGGCGCCATCGCCCCCTGCGGCCGCCACCAGCGGACTCGCCGCAGGGCCGGCACCCGCTCTACCAGCTCCCCGACCAACCGGTCACGCCGTGCCCAGCACGCCCCGGGCCGGTGCGGGCCCGGCGGCAGGAGCACTGCCGCCGCGGGCTCCGCTGTCGCCAGCCGTTCGCGGAGCCGGGCCGCGCTGTCGCCGAGCAGGCGCTCCATCCGTGCCGCGTAGCCATCGCCCTCCCGGGCCGGATCGCTGAACACCGGGATTGGCTCCTGCGGCGCCTCGCCGAGGACCTCGGGCTGCGCGATGCGGTGGCCATCAACCACCGCGCAGGCCAGGGTGGCGGGATCGGCGCCGGCGGCGTGCTGGACAGCCAGCGGCTGGACGAACACGGCAGCGGGCGTGGTACGGCTCATCGCTCACCCCTTTCCAGGCCACCAGTGTCCACGCGCAGCGCCCAGCCCGGCCCCGGCGATGGCTCCGCCAGCCAGCCCCGCCAGACGACCCACACCCGGGCAGCATCGGCGTCGATGCCCAGGGTGTCGGCGTGCACCGGTACCCGCCGCCCACGCCCGGGCCGGCACAGGGTGACCTGCGGGCCACCGCCGGGCAGCCGCCAGGTGACGGTGCGCTCCGGCTCCGCATCCGGGATCACCCCCTGCAGACGGATGCGCTCACCGCCCTGCAGTGGGGCAGCGATGCGCTGATCCGCAGGGGCGGCGTTCCAGGCATCGGGATGCGGTAGGCGCCGGTAGCGCAGCCGGCCCTGCCGGTAGGCCTCGGCGTCCAGCTGGCCGAAGCGCCGGGCCCGGGGGGCCCAGGCGGCGGCCAGCGGGCCGAAACCAGCCGGGGCCCCGCGCCGGGTCGCGCGCTGACCATCCCACAGCAACCGGGGCTGCGGCCCGGCGGCGGCACCCAGCCACACGGTCCGGTGCCCCCGCCCGACCGGATTGCGGGCATAGCGCCGATGCCGGGGCCCACCCGGTGGCCCGCCGTAGGCCAACTCGTAGGTGAGCGGCACCGGGAGCTCCAGGGGCCGGGGCGGGCTGGACCCGCGCGGCGCCCGCTCGCCGACGGCCCAGACCCGCTTGGGCGCCAGGCAGGGCCGGCCGCCGGCGTCCTCGACGCTCAGGCAGGCCGTCGCGCAGTCCTGGCCCGGCGGCGGCTGCACGGCACCGTGAAGCAGGCAGTCGCAACCCTGCTTGAAGGGGACGCACTCGGAGGCAGCCACCGGCGCACTGTCGGCGGGATCCCCGGCGTAGCGCTCGGCGGGCTCCAGCGCCGGTGGTGCATCGTCGAGGTGCAGCGCGCCGGCCGCCCCACCGCGGAAGAAGCCGGCCTTGACCGCCACCACGATCCCCGGGCGCCCAGCGGCGTCGAGGTCCGCCCAGGCGCGCGCGTCCAGCGGCCCCTGCACCGAAACGGACAGCATCGGCGCAGGCCTCAGTTGATGGCGACGCGTGCCCCGCGGATGCGGTACTCGCCGCGGGCCCGGGTCTCTACCGCCTCGGCGTCGATGCGGACGGTGCCGTCGGCACCGAGTTCCAGCTCGGCGCCGGCCACCTCCAGGCGGATGCCGCCGTGCCCGCCGCGCAGCAGGTAGCTGCCGTCGGGGCGCCGCTCGAGCGCGGCGCGGGGCGGCTCGTCAGCGTCGGCGAGGGCATGGACTAGGTAGAGTCCCCGATCGGCCGGATCGAGCAGCGCCACCACCCGGTCGCCGGGCTTGAGCGAGGCCAGCTCGCGGGCGTGGCCGGCCACCGGCCATTCGCTGATCCCCTCCGGGGTGTCGACGGCCACGCGGGTGGCCCGGCCCTGCGGCGTGGTGGTGAGAACCTCCGCCCAGCAGGCGGCGGTGGCGGCGTACAGCCCCACATTGGCGGGGCCAAGGACCGGTTCATCTTCCATGACGAACGTTCTCCTGTGCTATCCCATCCCTGGTTGCAAGCTTTACGGAACACCCACCGCCCGTGCGCCGTCAACAGTGCAAAACGTAAGGATTCTCCCCGGGCGGTAGACCCACCTCCCGACAGGAGGCAGACTCTCGTCCGGCGAGCCGCGACCCACGACTGCCCGGAGCCCCGCCATGAGCGACCGCAATAGCGAACTGATCCGCCGCGACCTGAACGTCCTGTTCCACCCGACCACGCAGATGAAGGACCACCACGACGGCCTGCCCCTGATTCCGGTGGAGGAAGGCCGCGGGGCGTGGCTTAAGGACCGCGACGGCAAGTGGTACCTGGACGCCATCAGCTCCTGGTGGGTGAACCTGTTCGGGCACTGCAACCCGCGCATCAACGAGGCCGTCCGCGGCCAACTCGAGCGGCTTGAGCACGTGATCCTGGCCGGCTGCTCCCACGAACCGGCGGTGCAGCTGGCCGAGCGGCTGGTAGAGCTCAGCCCCAAGGGACTCGAGCGGGTCTTCTTCACCGACAACGGCTCCTCGAGCATCGAGGTGGCCCTGAAGATGAGCCACCACTACTGGCGCAACACCGGGCACCCGGAGAAGACGCGCTACATCAACCTCTCCAACAGCTACCACGGCGACACCATCGGCGCGCTGAGCGTCGGCGACGTGGGCGTGTTCAAGGACGCGTACGAGCCACTGCTCATGGAGCCGATCACGGTGCCGTCACCGGACTGTTTCCACCGCGAGCCCGGCACCAGCTGGGCGGAGCACTCCGAGCAGATGTTCGTCCACATGGAGGCAGCCCTCCAGGAGCACGGCCACGAGACGGCGGCGGTGATCCTCGAGCCCCTGGTCCAGGGGGCCGGTGGCATGCGCATGTACGACCCGGTCTATCTGCAGCGGCTGCGCGAGGCGTGCGACCGCCACGGGGTGCACCTGATCGCCGACGAGATCGCCACCGGCTTCGGCCGCACCGGGACCCTGTTCGCCTGCGAGCAGGCGGGCATCGCGCCGGATTTCATGTGCGTCTCCAAGGGCATCACCGGGGGTTACCTGCCCCTGGCCGCGGTCCTGCTCACCGAGCCGGTCTACCAGGCGTTCTTCGACGACTTCACCCGGCTCACCGGCTTCCTGCACTCGCACAGCTACACCGGCAACCCGCTGGCCTGCGCCGCGGCCCTGGCCACGCTGGGGATCTTCGACAGCGACGATGTCCTCGCCCGCAACCGCGAGACGGCACAGCGCATGGCCGAGGCCGCCGCGCCCCTGGCCGGGCACCCGCACGTCGGCGAGGTGCGCCAGCAGGGCATGATCCTGGCCATGGAGATGGTCCGGGATCCGGGCCTGAAGACCCCCTTCCCTTGGCAGGAGCGCCGGGGCCTGATCGCCTACCGCCATGCGCTGGAGCGCGGCGTGCTGATGCGCCCGATCGGCAACGTCCTCTACTGGATGCCGCCCTACGTGATCGAGCCCGACGAGATCGCACTGCTTGGCGAAGTGGCCGCCGAGGCCATCGACCGGGCCACCCGCGACTAGCCGCCTGCTGCCCGGTCACCGGGCAGCCCCGAGCACGGAGACCCCGTCATGCCGCGCCTCTACATCGCCCAGCCCTTGGCGGCCGACAGCGTCATCGAGCTGACCGCCGACGCCGCCGCCCACGCCCGGGCGCTACGCTTGCGCCCTGGCGATACCGTGACCCTGTTCAACGGCAACGGCGGGGAGCACGCGAGCGAGGTGGTGGCCGTGGAGCGCCGGCGGGTGACGGTGCACGTCGGCGCCCACCAGCCCACCGAACGCGAGCTGCCGGCACCGGTGCAGCTCCTGCAGGCCGTGGGCAAAGGCGAGCGCATGGACACCGCGGTGGAGAAGGCAACCGAACTGGGCGTGAGCGAGATCGTGCCAGTCATGACCGAGCGCACCGTGGTGCGCCTGAACGATCCGCAGCGGGCGTCCAAGCGCCGGCGGCACTGGGAGGCGGTGGCCCGCGCGGCCTGCGAGCAGTGCGGCCGCAACACCCCACCGCGGGTGACCGAACCGGTCCCGCTGGGCCGGGCCTGGGCGCAGTGCGACGGCTATCCGCTGCGCCTGACCCTGGACCCGCTGGCGGAGCCGCGCCTCAGCGAGTTGACCGGGACGGCGGCGACCTCGCTGCTCATCGGCCCCGAGGGCGGGTTGAGCCCGGCAGAGCTCCAGGCGGCCGAGGCCCACGGGTACCGGCGCGGTCGGGCGGGCCCGCGGGTGCTGCGCACGGAGACCGCTGCGGTGGTCGCCCTCGCCGCGGTAGGCCTGGCCCTCGGCGAGCTCTAGCCGACGCCCGCCGAGGCGGCGCACGCCTGGGCCAGGGCGTCGGCGAGCTGCCCCTCGTCGTAGGGCTTGAGCAGCACTCGGGCGGCACCCAGCCCTGCGGCAGCGAGCCGCTCCTGATCCACGGCCCGCGTGCTCACGGCCACCAGCGTGCCGGCGTCAATGCCGGCCTCGGCCACCAGTCGCTGCAGCACGCCGAGGCCTTCCTCGTGCTGGAGCATCTCCATCTCCAGATCGACGAGCAGCGCCCGAGGCGTACCCGCCGCCACTGCGCGGTGGGCCTCCTCGAGCCCGGCGGCCCCTTCCGGGTCGAAGCCCTGGCGGGCCAGGCGATGCCCGGTGATCCGGCGCATGGTGCGCGAATCGTCGAGAACCAGGACGCGGGGCCGCGCGGAGGCCTCGCCGGCGGGCTGCTCCGGGGCCGACGCACCGGGCATCGGCAGGCGCAGGGTAAAACGGGTGCCGGCGCCCGGTGCGCTCTGCATCTCCAGCGTGCCGCCGAGTTCGTGGACCACGCCGGCCACCTCGTCCATGCCCATGCCGGCGCCCGGCTCACCCTCGGGGTCGAGGGTGGAGACGCCCGGCAGACAGATCAGGCTCAGCGCCTCGTCGTCACTGAGCGCCGCCGTGGGTTCGTTGGGGTCGTAGTCG
Source organism: Halorhodospira sp. 9621 (assembly GCF_022228055.1). Lineage (NCBI taxonomy): Bacteria > Pseudomonadati > Pseudomonadota > Gammaproteobacteria > Chromatiales > Ectothiorhodospiraceae > Halorhodospira > Halorhodospira sp. 9621. The sequence continues at coordinate 47,699 of NZ_JAJNRD010000013.1, read as the reverse complement.
GAGACCTGGCGCTGCAGCGCCTCGGAATCCAGGCCGGCGCCGTCGTCGCTGACCACCAGCAGCGCCTCGTCCTGGCCGTGGTGCAGGCTCAGGGCGACCCGGCCGACCTCGGGCTTGCCGGCGGCGGCGCGTGCCTCGGGGGGCTCGATGCCGTGGCGCACGGCATTGCGCAGCAGGTGCTCCAGTGCCGGTCCGAGGGCCACCAGGTGACCCTCGGGCAAAGTGCACGACGCCCCCTCGACCATCAGCTCGACGCGGCGCCCGCACTCGCCGGCAGTGGCGTGCACCAGGCGATCGAAGGCGTCGACATGCGGCTCTAGGGTCGCCCTTGCCGGCGCCGGGTCAGGCTCCGGGCTCGAGCCATAGGGCCGGTCGGCGCCCGGGGCCGGATCGTAATCCGGCTGCGGTGCTTGTGGCGCCGCGGGGTCCAACCCCGGCTCGGCCGCTGCCTCGCCGGCAGGACCGGTGGAGGCGTCACCGCCCGCGTCCTCGGCGGATTCGGCCAACTCAGTGGCCAGCGCATCGCCGAGGACCTCCGCGCCGGTACCGCTCTGCAGGCCCCAGGCGTCGGCGGTACTGGCCTGTGCGTCGCCGTCTTCGCCGGCCCAAAGCTCGCTGTAGTCGTAAGCCTGCGCTCCAGCGCTCGCCTCCGCGCCACCGCCTAGGACCTCGCGGCGCAGCACGCCGACGCTGTCGGCCAGCTGCTCAAGGCCGTGGCGCAGGCGCTGCCCGGTCTCAGCCGTGGCGCCGTCGGCCAGGGCGGTGGCCACCTCGCCCTCCAGCTCGTGGCAGCGGCTGAAGAACTCGGTGAGCCCGGCGAAGCGCGCCCCGCCCTTGAGGGTGTGCAGGATGCGCTGGATGGCCAGCCCGGCCTCCGGGTCGCCGGCGCGCCAGCGCTGCAGGGCGGCGCCGATCTGTGACAGCGCCGGCCCCACCTCGGCGTAAAACAGCGCCTGCAGATCGACGTCGCTGCGCACCAGTGCCCGCGCGGCCGACCCCGCCTCGTCCTCGACGGGCGCCGGCATGGCCAGGGTGGCCCCGGGCAGACGCCGGGCGGCGGCCTGGACCTGCGCGACCCGGCCGCTGCCCGGAGCCTCGGTCAGCGGCTGAAGCAACGCCTCGGCCATGCTCGGCTCTGGCAGCCCACCATCGGCGCCCTGCTCGACCAAACGACGCAGCTCGCGGTCGTAGGCGGCGATAGCCCGCTTCTGCACCGGGTCCAGGGTGTCGCCCTGGTCGAGCAGATCGAGCACGGCCAGCGCGCTCCAGCAGACACTGCCGGCGGCGCTGTCGCCCAGGGTGGCCTCCAGCGGCTCAAGGACACCACGCAGCTGCCCCAGCGCCTGGCGCTCATCACCGCGGATCAGCTCCAGGAGCCCGCGCTGGTAGGCCAGGCGACTGGTGCGGACGGCCTCCCCGCCGGCCCCGCCCGAGGCCTCGGGTGCGCCCGGATCGAGGCACTGGCGCAACAGCGCCAGGCTGTCGTAGCGCGGCCCGCCGCGGGCGCGGCGCAGGCCGTCGATGAGGCTGGCCAGTTCCGCAACCGGATCTTCGGCGCGGACGGCGATGCGTTCGATGGCCCGCGGCAGCCGCAGGACGGCGTCCATCAGCGCGGCGCGCAGCGGTTGGGCCTCCACCGCGGCCGTCTCCGGCGCCTGGTAGGCCCGCTCAAGATCGCCGGCGGCGGCACGCAGCTCGGCGCTGAGGTGTTCAAGCTCGCGCACGCCGACGAACAAAAATCCGCCATGCAGGCGCTGGAGCTCACCGTGGAGCGCGGTCAGCGCGCCGGGCTCGTCGCCGACTTCCTGCAGACGCACGGCCGCGGCGCTGACGCTGTCGCGCAGCTCGGGCAGCAGCCGGGTCAGCTCGCGCCGGGGGTCGACGCCGAGGGCCTTGGTTCGTCGCTCATCCATGGGTTGGTTACAATGCCACAAACCACTCAGCTGCCGTGAATCTGCCCATGAGCGCTCGACTCGGCGTCGTGATGGACCCCATCGCCGCCATCCACCCCCGCAAGGACTCCACCCTCGCCCTGATGCTCGAGGCCCAGCGCCGCGGCTACGAGCTCTGGTACTTCCTGGCCACGGACCTCTACGCGGACGGCGGAGCCGCCTGCGGGCGCGGCCGGCCGGCAAAGGTCCGCGACGACGAGCGGGACTGGTACACGCTGGGCGAACCGCGGCCGATGCCCCTGGCCGAACTCGACACCATCCTCATGCGCGAGGATCCGCCGGTGGATGCCGGCTATATCAGCGCCACGCAGCTGCTGTCACTGGCCGAGGCGCAGGGGGTGCGGGTGGTTAATCGACCGGCGGCGCTGCGCGATGCCAACGAGAAGCTCTTCGCCCTGCACTGGCCCCACCTGTGCCCGGCCACCCGTGTGGCCGCCGACCCGACGCAGCTGCGTGCGTTCATCGCCGAGCAGGGCAAAGCGGTGCTCAAACCGCTGGATGCCATGGGGGGGGCCTCGATCTTCGTCCTCGAGGCGGGCGATCCGAACACCAGCGTAGTCCTAGAGACCCTCACCGACGGCGGCCGGCGCTACGCCCTGGCCCAGGAGTACCTGCCCCGCATCGAGGAGGGCGATAAACGGGTACTGGTCTTTGGCGGCGAGCCCTTCCCCCATGCCCTGGCGCGGATCCCGGCGCGGGGCGAGACGCGGGGCAACCTGGCCGCCGGCGGCCGCGGCGAGGCAGCACCGGTCACCGAGCGCGAGCGCGCCGTCTGCGCCGAGCTGGCCCCCACCCTGCGCGAACGCGGCCTGGAACTGGTGGGGCTGGACTTCATCGGCGAGCGGCTGACCGAGATCAACGTCACCAGCCCCACCTGCTTTCGCGAGATCGACGCCCTGTGCGGCGTCAACACCGCCGGCGCCTTCTTCGATCACCTGGAGGGCTCGGCATGACACGCCTGGTTTCCGCGGGCCGCGCCCTGGCGCTGGCGGCCCTGGCCGCCGCCATGGGGCTGGCCGGCTGCGCCGATGAGCCGGATTCGACCCGACTGCAGTTCATCTCCCTGGGCACGGAGGTGGAGATCCATATCCTCGATGCCGGCGACAGCGACGCCGAGGCGGCCGCCAAGGCGGCCCGGGCGGAGATCGACGCCATCAGCGAGGCCTGGGAACCGACTCGCGGCTCGGAGCTCGGGCCGCTCAACGAGCGGCTCGCTGCCGGCGAGGGCATGACCGTCAGCAAGGAGCTGATCGCCATCCTCGAGCGCGCCCGCGAGATGGAGGAGCGCACCGGCGGGCGCTTCAGCCCGGCCATCGGCGGACTCACCGAGCTGTGGGGCTTTTCCGCCCAGGACGGCCCGCTGGCCGAGCCGCCACCGGCCGAGGAGATCGAGGCCTGGGTGGAGCAGGCGCCGCGCATCGCCGACCTGAGCTGGGATGCCGATCGCTACGTGACCAGCAGCAACGACGCGGTGCGCATCGACCTCGGCGGTATCGGTAAGGGGTTTGCCGGCGAGCGCGCCATGGCCGCCCTGCGCGAGCAAGGGGTGCGCACGGCGCTGATCAGCCTCGGCGGCGATCTGATCGCCCTGGGGGCGCCGGCGGATCGGCCTTGGCGGATGGGCGTCCGCGACCCCCGGGCCGGCACGGTGCTCGCCGCCGTCGAGGCGCACGCCGATGAGAGCGTGTTCACCTCCGGCGACTACGAGCGCACCTTCACCCACGAGGACCGCCGCTACCACCATATCCTCGACCCGACCACCGGTTACCCGGCCATGGGCAGCCGCTCGATGACGGTGATCCACGAAGACCCGGTCCACGCCGACGCCGCGGCCACGGCGCTGTTCATCGCCGGCCCCGAGGACTGGCGGGCCCTGGCCGAGGCGCTGGAGATCCGCTATGCGCTGCTCATCGACCGCGAGGGCGTGGTCCGGATGAGCGAGGCCATGGCCGAGCGGGTTGAGTTGCGGGGCGAACCGGAGACGGTCCACGTCGAGTGAGCGAGGCACCAGCCGTGAACGACCCCGCGGTGCAAACGGATGACCGTCTGGGCATGGCGCTGTTCCTCGCCGTGGTGGCCCACGCCCTGGTGATCCTGGGCGTGGGGCTGACCTGGGAGGGCGACGAGCGCCCCCAGGATGCCTCGATGATGGAGGTCACACTGGCCTACGACGAGGCCGAGACCCCCCCGGAGGACGCCGACTACCTGGCCGATCTGGACCAGGACGGCGGGGGCGTGGCTGAGCAGGCGCAGATCCCCTCACCGGTGGCCGGCGAGCCGATCCCCGCCGTGGAAGCCCCCGAGCCGGGCGAACCGGCGGCCGCCCCTGAGGCGCGGGCCGAGTCTCTGATCGACAGCGAGCAGGCCGAGACGCCAACACCGCCCGCCGATGAGCAACCCCGGGCCGAGGAGCGGCCTTCGCTCCAGGATCTGCTCGACAGCCGGCGCCAGGCGGCCGCCGCCGAGGCGGCGGCGCTGCAGCAGCGGCTGAGCCAGCCCCGGGAGCCGACCAAGCGCTTTCTCAACGCCCGCACGCGCTCCCACGAGGCCGCCGCCTACATGGAGGCTTGGACGCGCAAGGTGGAGGCCGTGGGTAATCTCAACTACCCGAGCGAAGCCCGCGAGCGGGGGCTATCCGGGCAACTGATCCTCGAGGTAACGCTGATGCCGGACGGGTCGCTAGAGGACGTGCGCATCATCCAGCCGTCGCGCCACCGGCTGCTCGACGAGGCGGCGGTGCGCATCGTCCGGCTCGGTGCCCCGTACCCGGATGTACCCGAGGAGGTCCTCGAGGGGCAGGACCGCCTGGTGATCACCCGGACCTGGGCATTCATCGAGGGCCGGCGCGTGCGCGCTCAATAACTGCCTTGCCACCCTTGTCCCGGCTGCGCGCGGTGGCCGATACTGGAGCGCATGAGCGAGCAAACCGGACAAGGCGGGGACCAGCTGGGCAGTCAGTTCCTGATCGCTATGCCGGCCCTGGACGACCCGAACTTCGCACAGACCGTGACGCTGCTCTGCGAGCACAGCGAGGACGGGGCGATGGGCATCGTGGTGAACCGACCCACCGAAGTCACCCTCGGCGATCTGTTCCGCCACCTGGAGCTGGAGATCAGCGACGGCTGCCCGCAGGATCAGGTCGTCTACGCCGGTGGACCCGTGCAGCGCGAGCGCGGCTTCGTGCTCCATCCGGCCGGACAGGAGTGGAACGCCACCGCGCCGGTCTGCGAGGGCGTGGCCCTGACCACGTCGCGGGACATCCTCGCCGCCCTGGCGCGGGGCGAGGGCCCGGAGCGCTTCCTGGTGGCGCTGGGTTACGCCGGCTGGGGCGCCGGCCAACTGGAGGAGGAGCTGGCCCAGAACGCCTGGCTCTCCGGCCCCGCCGATGCCCGGGTCATCTTCGACACCGATACCAGCCAGCGCTGGCGCGCCGCGGCCGCGCACCTGGGTGTGGACATCGCCCTGCTCTCCTCGGAAAGCGGGCATGCCTGAGCCGCCCGGCGGCATGCTGATGGGCTTCGACCCCGGTGAGCGGCACATCGGCGTGGCCGTCGGCGAGGCCCTGTTGGGCACCGCCCGCGGCGTGACCACCCTCAGCGCACGCCACGGACAGCCGGACTGGGCGGCAGTCGCCGGGCTGCTTGAGCACTGGGCGCCGGCGGCGCTGGTGGTGGGGCTGCCCAGCCACGCCGACGGCAGCGATGCCGACAGCACCGCCCTGGCCCGGCGCCTGGCCGGCCGCCTGCACGGGCGCTTCGGGCTACCGGTGCATACCATCGACGAGCGCCTCTCCTCGCGTGCCGCGGAGGAGCGGCTCGACCCGCGGCAGCGCCAGCGCGACCCGCAGGCCGTGCACGCCGAGGCTGCCGCGGTCATCCTCGAGACCTTCTTTGCCCAGCAAGGGGTGGCATGACTGACGCCGAGATCGACGTCCCGCAGTTGCTCGACACCGTCGCCGCGGAGATCAACACCGAGCTGGAGCGCCGCGGCATCCGCTCGCCGATCCTGGTGGGCATCCACACCGGCGGCGTGTGGGTGGCCCGCGGGCTGCACGACCGGCTCCTCGCCCGCCCGCCAGTGGGCACCCTGGAGGTCGCCTTCCACCGCGACGACTATGCGACCTCCGGGCTCAAGGCGGCGGTGCAGACCTCCGAGGTTCCAGTGACCCTGGACGGACGTGCTGTGCTGCTGGTCGATGACGTGATCCACACCGGCCGCACCACGCGGGCGGCGCTCAACGCCCTGTTCGACTACGGCCGCCCACAGCAGGTGCTCCTGGCCGTGCTGGTCGACCGCGGTGGACGGGAGCTGCCGGTCCAGCCGGATGTCACCGGGACCCGGCTCGAACTCCCCGGTGGGCAGCGGCTCAAGCTGCGCGGCCCCGAGCCGCTGCGCTTCATGCTGGAAGGAGAGACGCCGTGAGCGTGCAACTCGACCCGCAGGGGCAGCTGCGCCACTTGGTCACCACCGAGGGGCTGCCCCGCGAGCTGCTCACCCGCATTCTGGATACCGCCGAGTCGTTCTCCGGGGTTCTCGGCAAGTCGGTCAAGAAGGTTCCGCTGTTGCGCGGGCGGACCATCATCAACCTCTTCTTCGAGCCGAGCACGCGCACCCGCACGACCTTCGAGCTGGCTGCCCAGCGGCTCTCGGCCGATGTGCTCAACATCGACGTGGCCACCTCCTCCACCAGCAAGGGCGAGAGCCTGCTGGATATGCTGCGCAACCTCGAGGCGATGCAGTGCGACGCCTTTGTGGTCCGCCACGCCGACAGCGGCGCCGCCGAGTTCATCGCGCGCCATGTGGCCCCCGGGGTGGCGGTGATCAACGCCGGCGACGGGCGTCACGCCCACCCTACCCAGGCCCTGCTCGACGCTTTCACCATCCGCCGCGAAAAGGGCCCACTGGAGCCGCTGACCATCGCCATCGTTGGCGATATCCTCCACTCGCGGGTGGCCCGCTCGCAGATCCACGCCCTGCTCGGCCTCGGCGCTGGCGAGGTGCGGGTGATCGGGCCGCGCACGCTGCTCCCGCGGGATATCGGGCGGCTGGGGGTGCGGGTCCACGAGGACATGGATGCCGGGCTCGACGGCGCCGACGTGGTGATGATGCTGCGCCTGCAGCGCGAGCGGATGCGTGGCGCCCTGCTGCCGAGCGAGAGCGAGTTCTTCGCCCGCTACGGGCTGACCGAGCGGCGCCTGGAGCGCACCCACCCGGAGGCCATCGTCATGCACCCCGGCCCGGTCAACCGCGGCGTCGAGCTCGACCCCCAGGTGGCCGACGGGCCGCGCTCGGTGATCCTGCGCCAGGTCACAAACGGCATCGCGGTGCGCATGGCGGTCATGTCCATGGTCCTCGGCGGGCAGGGCGAGATCCCCACCGAACCGATCGAGGAGGCGTCGAGTTGAGCCGCATCCACATCCACGGCGGACACGTCATCGACCCGGCCAGCGGCCTGGACGAGCCGCGCGATGTATTCATCGCCGACGGGCGGATTCTCGCCGTGGGCACGGCGCCGGACGGGTTCGCCGCCGACCGGGCCATCGACGCCACCGGGCAGCTGGTCCTCCCCGGCCTGGTGGACCTGGCCGCGCGGCTGCGCGAGCCCGGCGCCACGCGCAAGGGCGGCATCGTCCCGGAGAGCCGGGCGGCGGCGGCCGGCGGGATCACCACCCTGCTCCTGCCCCCGGACACCCGGCCAGCCATGGACACGCCGTCGGTGGTGGAGCTGGTGCACAGCCGCGCGCAGGTGGCCGATGCCGCCCGCGTGCGGCCGCTCGGGGCGCTGACCCGCGAGCTCGATGGCGAGTACCTGGCCGAGATGGCCGCCCTGCGCGACGCCGGCTGCCCGGCGGTCTGCGACGGCGGCCGCCCCGTCGCCAACACCCTGGTGTTGCGGCGCGCACTGGACTATGCAGCCACCTTCTCGCTGCCGGTCGTCCTCACCCCGGAGGATCCGAGCCTGGCCGACAGCGGCCGCGTCCACGAGGGCGAGACCGCCACCCGGCTGGGGCTGCCCGGGCAGCCGGCGGCGACCGAGACCGCCGCCGTCGGGCGGATCCTGGCCCTCGTCGAGGAGAGCGGCAACCCGGTCCACCTGGGCCGGCTGTCCACGGCGCGCGCCGCCGCCATGGTCGCCGAGGCGCGCCGGGCACAGCTGCCGGTGACCGCCGACGTGGCCATCCACCAGCTGCTGTTCACCGAACAGGACTGCGACGCCTACAACACCGCCGCCCACGTCCGCCCGCCGCTGCGCACCGCGCAGGACCGCGACGGGCTGCGCCGGGCGGTGGCCGAGGGGGCGATCACCGCCATCTGCTCGGACCACCAGCCCCACGACCCTGACGCCAAGATCTGCCCCTTCGCCGACAGCGAACCCGGTGTCAGCGGCGTCGACACCCTGCTCGGGCTGACCCTGCGCCTGGTCGACGAGGGGCTGCTGTCGATCGCCGAGGCGGTCGACCGGGTCACCCTGGGCCCGGCCCGGGCGCTCGGCCTGGAGGCCGGCACCCTGACGCCCGGCGCCGCCGCCGATGTGGCGGTCGTCGATCCGCGACAGACCTGGCGGGTGACCCCCGAGAGCCTGCACAGCCGCGGCCGCAACTCCCTGGTCCTGGGCCAGGAGCTGGCCGGCCGCGCCACCGCCACCCTGGTCGCCGGGCGCATCGTCTATCCCCGCACCCCGTGAACCGAACCGATTCGGAGGCAACCGTGAGCGCTTCGCCCAACGTCGTCGATGTCACCATCGAGAATTTCAAGGAACAGGCCATCGATGCCTCGATGCAGCAGCCTGTGCTGATCTACTTCTGGGCGCAGTGGTGTGAGCCCTGCAAGACCCTCAGCCCGCTGCTGGAAAAGCTGGCCGATGAGTATCAGGGCGGCTTCCGCCTGGCCAAGGTGGACTGCGACCAGCAACAGCAGCTGGCCACGCAGGTGGGGGTGCAGAGCCTACCCACCGCCCTGCTGGTCAAGGAAGGACAACCGGTGGACCAGTTCATGGGCGCCGTCCCCGAGGGGGAGCTGCGCCAGTGGCTGGGCCAGTACGTGGAGGCCCCCGAGGCGGACCCCTATGAACAGGCCCGGGAGCTGATGAGCGAAGGCCGCTCCACCGAGGCGGTCCCGTACCTGCGCGCTGCCCGGGAACAGCGTCCCGATGAGGCCGGGGTCACCATCGACCTGGCCCGCGCGCTGCTGCAAAGCGGTGACGCCGACGAGGCCTTCACGCTGGTTGAGGGGCTGTCTGCCAACGATCAGCAGGACCCGCGGGCGCAGGGGATCCTCGCGCGCAAGGAGTTCGCCGAACGGGTGCGCGACCTGCCCGCGCTCGAGGCGCTGGAGCAGCGTGTGGAGGCCGACGCCGGCGACGGCCAGGCCCGCCTGGAACTGGCCTTGCGCCTGGTGGTAGCCGGCGGCGAGCTGGAGGCCCTGGACCACCTGCTCCACCTCGTCCAGCGCGACCCGGAGCGTCGTGACGAGGCCCACCAGGTGGCGCTCCAGGTCCTCGGCATGCTCGGCCCCGAGCACCCGGAGGCGCGCCGCTACCGCCAGCGGCTGTTCCAGCTGCTGCACTGAGCGGGGGCGTGGAGGCGTGCGGCCGGCGGGCCGGTGTCAGATGGCCTCGCCGGCCTCCTCGGCCCGCTTGCCGCTGCGCTCGAGCACGCGGTCGATGAACGCCCGGGTCTCGTACGGGGCCCGGCGGTGGAGCAACCAGCGCAGATCCTCGAGGTTCTGCAGGTTCGGGTTGGAGAGCAAGTTGCGGTAGACGTTGCCCGGCCCCCAGTTGTAGGCGGCCAGAGCCAGCCATGTGGCCATCGGCTCGCCGTAGCTGGCGTAGCGCTCGTGGAGGTGGGCCAAGTAATGGCTGCCGAGGAGGATGTTCAGCCGCGGGTCGGCCAGATCCTCGGCCTCGATCTCCAGGCCCTCGCGCTCGCCGAAGCGCTCGAGCCACTCCGGTACGCGCTCGCCAACGTCCACCGCTGCCATCGGGCGGACCTGCATCAGGCCCACCGCCCCGGCACTGCTCACCACCCCCGGGCGGTAGTCGCTCTCGGTGCGCACCACGGCACGGATCAGATCGGCGCTCAGGCCGGTGACCTCAGCCGCCTCGTCGATCAGCTCGTCAAGGTGCTCGCGCGGGATCACCCGGTTGGAGCCCACCGGCTGGTCGCGCTCGGCCTGCCGGTCCTCGACGATGGTCTCGACCACCGCCCGGGACACCTCGGGCATCCCGGCCGAGGCGCGCAGGCGCTCGAGCTGTTCGGAGCAGTCGGCCCCAGCCGCACCCCGCTCGGCCGCCCACGGCGAGTGGTGCAGGTGATACGCCCCGAGCGAGGCGAACACCAGACCACAGCCGCCGATGAGCCAGTTGGCGTGCATGCGCATGACGCACCCCCTTGCATGAAGCCCTGCCAATTTCCTCACTTTAACACGGGTATCAGGCGGCCGACGGCCTCGCCCCTGGCGCGGTTCGACGCGGCACGCAGCGCCCCGTATCATTCCGGGGTCGGTTCTTCCCAATAGCCTAGACGGGATCCGAGAGATCATGAGCGAAATCGCCAGCCGCCTGGCCGCGGTGCAGGAGCGCGTCCGCGCCGCCGAGGCCAGCCACGGCCGCCCGGCCGGCAGCGTGCAGATCCTGGCGGTCAGCAAACGCCACCCGGGGGCCGCCATCCGGGCCGCCCACGCCGCCGGGCAGCCCGCCTTCGGCGAGAACTACTTGCAGGAGGCCGCCGAGAAGCAGGCGGAACTGGCCGATCTGGACATCCAGTGGCACTTTATCGGCGGGGTACAGTCGAACAAAACCCGCGAGGTGGCCGAGCGCTTTGACTGGATTCACACCGTCGACCGGGCCAAGATCGCCCGCCGGCTCAGTGAGCAGCGCCCGAGCGATCGAGAAGCGCTTAACGTCTGCCTGCAGGTGAACATCAGCGAGGAGCCGCAGAAGGCCGGCTGCCCGCCGGACGACGTCTTCGAGCTCGCCGCCGCCGTGGACGGCCTGCCGAGGCTGCGCCTGCGCGGGCTGATGGCCCTGCCGGCACCGGCCGAGGCGTTCGCCGAGCAGCGCCAGCCGCTGGCCCGGCTGCGCAAGCTGCGCGAGGAGCTCCACGAGCGCGGCCACCGCGAGCTGGACACGCTGTCGATGGGGATGTCGGCGGACCTCGAGGCGGCCATCGCCGAGGGCGCCACCATCATACGGATCGGTACCGCGATCTTCGGGCCGCGGATGTAGAGGAGGAATCACTATGGCCCAGCACGCGCGCATCGCCTTCATCGGAGGCGGCAACATGGCCCGCTCGCTCATCGGCGGGCTGATCGCCGACGGCTACCCGGCCACGCACATCGTCGCCAGCGAGCCCGAGACCGAGCGCCGCGAACGCCTGGCCGGCGAACTGGGCATCGAGACCTGCGCCGACAATGCGGCGGCGGCGGAGGCCGCAGATGCCGTCATCCTGGCCGTCAAACCGCAGGTCATGCGCGGCGTGGCCGAGGCGCTCGGGCCGATCATCGCCCGGCGCGGCGCGGTGGCGATCTCCATCGCCGCCGGCATCCGCCTGGGCGATCTGCAGCGCTGGCTCGGCGCCGGAACGGCCATCGTGCGCACCATGCCCAACACCCCCTCGCTGGTACAGAGCGGTGCTACGGCGCTCTATGCCAACGAGCAGGCCAGTGAAGCGCAGCGCGAGCTGGCCGAGACCCTGCTGCGCGCCGTGGGGCAGACCCGGTGGCTGGAGAACGAGCAGCAGATGGACGCAGTGACCGCCATCTCCGGCAGCGGTCCGGCGTACTTCTTCCTGGTCATGGAGGCGTTGGAGGAGGCTGGCGTGGAGCTCGGCCTGGACCGCGAAACGGCCCGTCTGCTGACCCTGGAGACGGCCACCGGGGCGGCCCGCATGGCCCTGGAATCCGACGATCCGCCGGCGCAGCTGCGCCAGCGGGTGACCTCACCGGGGGGCACCACCGAGCGCGCCCTCGAAGTCCTGGAAGCGTCCGATCTGCGCGGTGCCTTGCAGCGGGCGGCCGAAGCCGCCGCGACCCGCGCCGATGAGCTTGGCAACCTGCTAGGGGAGCAGTAATGGAATCCAACCACTTCGCCGACGCCCTGATCTTCCTGATCGCCACCGCCTTCTCGCTCTACATCCTGGCGGTCCTGCTGCGCTTCTTGCTGCAGACGGTGCGTGCCGACTTCTTCAACCCGATCTCGCAGTTCCTGGTGCGCGCCACCTCACCGGTGCTCAACCCCCTGCGCCGGGTCATCCCCGGGGTCGGCGGCATCGATCTGGCGGCGATCGTACTGATGTTCGTCCTGCAACTGGCGGCGCTCTACATCATCTTCCTGCTCGCCTACGGGCAGCAGCCGCCGCTCGGGCCGCTGGCGATCGAGGCGGTGGGACGCCTGCTGGGCCTGGTGCTGAACCTCTATACGGTGCTGATCCTGATCGGCGTAATCATCAGCTGGGTCAACCCCACCGCCAGCCACCCGGGGCTGCACCTGCTCCAGCAGCTGGTCAACCCGATCCTGCGCCCGATCCGCTCCTTCATGCCGGATATGGGCGGACTGGACCTCTCGCCGCTGGTCGCCTTGGTGCTGATCCACGTGGTGCGGATGCTCACCGTCTACCCGCTGCGTGGCCAGGTACCACTGCCCATGTAGCCGCCGCGGCCCCGCGGCGTCGCCGGGGTGTCCGGCGGCGCCGTGATCCGTCCCGCACCCCCATCGACCGCTACGGTTGCCGACGCCATGGCCTGGATCACGCCGGACCCGGAAGACGACGCCTGGCTGGTGCACGTGCGCGTCACTCCGCGCGCCAAGCGCGAGGCGTTGGATGTCGAGGGCGAACGGCTGCGCGTGCGTCTGACCACCCCGCCGGTGGACGGCAAGGCCAACGCCGCGCTGTGCAAGCTGTTGGCCCGGCAGTTCGGCGTAGCCAAGTCGGCGATCACCCTGGTTCGCGGTGCCCGCAGCCGCGACAAGACCCTGCGCGTCAGCGCACCGAAACGCTGGCCGGCCGGCCTGCCGCACCCGGAGGACCCGCCGCCGCCCTGAGGCGGCTTGTCCCAGCCATAGCCGGCTCGCTAGACTGCACGGCTGTTGCTCAGCGAGCGGAAGCATCATGGTGAGAAGCCCGCCGACCGACTCCGTCGGACTGGTGACCCAGCACAAGGCGACCTTCGAGGAGCCTCTGCCGCTCGTCTGCGGGAGGGAGCTGCCGCGCTATGAGCTGGTCTACGAGACCTACGGCGAGCTCAACCGCGAGGGCACCAACGCCATCCTGGTCTGCCACGCCCTGTCGGGAAACCATCACGCGGCCGGTTATCACTCCGAGCACGACCGCAAGCCGGGTTGGTGGGAGACCTGCATCGGCCCGGGCAAGCCGCTGGATACCAACCGCTTCTTCGTTGTCTGCAGCAACAACCTGGGTGGCTGCCACGGCTCCACCGGGCCGGCCAGCATCAACCCGGAGACGGGTAAGCCCTACGGCGACCAGTTCCCCATCGTCACGGTGCGCGACTGGGTACGAAGCCAGGCACGCCTGGCCGATGAGCTGGGCATCCGCCAGTGGGCGGCGGTGGCCGGCGGCAGCTTGGGCGGCATGCAGGCGATGCAGTGGGCCATCGACTACCCCGACCGCCTGCGCCACGCCATTGTCATCGCCGCCGCGCCGCGGCTGTCGGCACAGAACATTGGCTTCAACGAGGTCGCCCGCCAGGCGATCATGAGCGACCCCGAGTTCCACGGCGGGCGTTACTACGATTACGGCGTCTCGCCCCGTCGTGGGCTGGCGGTGGCGCGCATGCTCGGACACATCACCTACCTCTCGGACGACGCCATGCGCGCGAAGTTCGGGCGCGATCTGCGCGGCGACATGAGCTTCGACTTCGAGCAGGTGGACTTCGAGGTCGAGAGCTACCTGCGCTACCAGGGACAGCGCTTCGTGCAGGACTTCGACGCCAACACCTACCTGCTGATGACCAAGGCGCTCGACTACTTCGATCCGGCCGCCGACCACGACGACGACTTCTCCGCGGCGCTCGCGCACATCCAGTGCTCGACCCTGCTGCTCTCCTTCTCCAGCGACTGGCGCTTCGCCCCGGCACGCTCGCGCGAGATCCTCCGCGCGCTGCTGGAACACAACAAGCCGGTCAGCTACATGGAGATCGAGGCCACCCAGGGCCACGACGCCTTCCTGATGCCCATCCAGCGCTACCTGGAGGCCTTCTCCGCCTACATGGGCAACGTCGCCCGGGAGGTGGGGGCGTGAATCCGCTGCGCCGCGAACTGGAGATCGTCGCCGACTGGATCGAGCCGGGCTCCCGGGTTCTGGACCTGGGCTGCGGCGACGGCACACTGCTCCACTATCTGGTCCAGCGTAAGGGCGTAACCGCCTACGGCCTGGAGATCGACCCGCGCAAGGTCACCCGATGCATGGACCGCGGCGTCAATGTGGTCCGTGCCGACCTGGACGAGGGGCTGGACGACTTCCATCGCGACAGCTTCGACCACGTCATCATGAGCCAGACCGTCCAGGCGGTGCGCTACCCGGACAAACTCCTTGAGGACATGCTGCGTGTGGGCCGCCACGGCATCGTCACCTTCCCCAACATCGGCTACTGGCGGCTGCGCATGCAGTTGCTGCTCAAGGGGCGCATGCCACGCAGCCCGGCCCTACCCAACGCTTGGTACAACTCGCCGAACATCCACCTGTGCACGGTGCGCGACTTCGAGCGCCTGTGCGCCACCATGGGCGTGCAGATCCGCGAGCGGCGCCTGCTCGACCGCGCCCACCGCTCGACACCGTTCATCGACCTGGCCCCGAACCTGCTCGGCGAGGTGGCCATCTACCGTTTCGTACGCGGCAGCGACTCCCTGTAGAATCCGGTCAAGGACGGGCGGTCGCCGCTCCGGGGTGCCGCCCGCGATCTCACCTGGCAGGAAACCGGGAAGTCTATGCAGCCCGAGTACGTGCGGTACAACCAGACCATCGTCGAGCGGCGGCGCTCCGCCTACCAGGACATCGTCATCGCCCACGATCCGGCGGTGGGGCACCTGCTCTACCTCGATGACGACCTGCAGATCGCCAACGCCGACGAGCCCTACAACCAGGCAATCACCCGGCCGCTGCGCGAGGCCAACGCACTGGGCGATGTGCTCATCCTCGGCGGCGGCGACGGCGGCGTCCTGCGCGCGCTGCTCGATGCCGGCGCGCGCCGGGCGGTGCTGGTGGATATCGACGGCGACGTCATCGAGCTCTCACGCCAGTACCTGCCGGATCTCTGCGGCGACGCCTTCGACCGGCCCGGCGCCGAGGTGGTGGTCGGCGACGCCTTCGCCTACCTCGACGCCGAGGAGCGCTGGGACGGCATCATCTATGACCTGACCATGGATCCGGTCCGAGAAGACCAGCCGCGAACCGAGTATATCCGCGAGATCCTCGCCAAGGTCTCGGACCGACTGAACCCCGGCGGGGTCATGGCCATGCAGTGCTGCGGCGCCGACGAACCCGGCCTGCGCGAGGAGATCCGCGCCGGACTGGCCCACACCTTCGCCGACTGGGGCGACTGGGAGGCCGAGGTACCGTCCTTTGACGTACCCTGGGTCTTTGCCTGGGCGCGCGCCCCGCGGGAGGCATCGTGACAACCTGGCTGATCACCCACCCCCAGTGCCTGGAGCATGACGCCGGCACCGGCCACCCGGAGAGCGCCGCGCGGCTGCAGGCCATCCTTCAGGCGCTCCAGCACGCCACCTTCGAGTACGTCCTGCGCGAGGAGGCGCCGCTGGCCACCACCGCGCAGCTCGAGCTGGCCCACGACCCGACCTACGTGCGCTCGCTGCTCGACAGCGTCCCCGCGGAGGGGGCCCGGCACATCGATCCGGACACCCGCCTCTGCCCGGCCACCGGCGAGGCCGCGCGGCGGGCCGCCGGAGCCGTCTGCCACGGGGTCGACGGCGTGCTCTCCGGGAAGGCGCAGCGCGTCTTCTGTGCGGTCCGCCCGCCGGGCCACCACGCCGAGTCCGATCGGGCCATGGGATTCTGCTTCTTCAACAACATCGCCGTCGGCGCCGGCCACGCAGTGGCCAACTACGGCCTGCAGCGGGTGGCGATGGTCGATTTCGATGTTCACCACGGCAACGGCACCGAGGAGATCAGCCGCGGCCGGCCGGGGTTCCACTACTTCTCGACCCACCAGCACCCCCTGTTCCCGGGCACCGGCACACCGGGCAGCGACAACCCGGCGAACATCGTCAACGTCACCCTGGCTGACGGCGATGGCTCTGAGGCGTTTCGCGAGGCCTTTACGCAGACCATCCTCCCCGCCCTCGACGCGCTGCAGCCGGAACTGATCCTGATTTCGGCAGGCTTCGACGCCCACCGCTCGGACCCGCTGGCCACCCTGCAGCTGGACGAGACCGACTTCGCCTGGGCCACCCGGGAGTTGGTGGACGTGGCCAAGCGCCACTGCCAGGGGCGCGTGGTTTCGGTGCTCGAGGGTGGCTACAACACCTCCGTGGTCGGCCGCTGCGCCGCGGCCCACCTCGAGGCACTGATGATGTAGGCTAAAGGCCATGCACGTGGAGGCGAACCGGAGCCCTTACCTCAACCCCGCCGAGCGCGTGCGCGGGGCCCAACGCACCCAGCAGCCCGAGGCTGCCGGGCGGACCGACTTTGCCCGCCACGCGGAGGCCGCTCGCCCCGCCTCACCCGTCCGCCCCACACCGCTGGCCGCCGAGGGGTTGGCCAGTGGCGGCGTGGGCCAGCCGCCAACCCCCCGACTCGGCGACGCCGGGGGGTTCCGGCCGCCGGAGCTCATCGCCGCCCGCTACGAGGGCCAGGATCGCAGCCTGACGCCGGAGGGCGGGCTGCGCAGCGGCGGAGCCGGCAGCCACGGCCTCCGGCCGGATACCGAGGATCTGCCCCGGGGGCTGCGGCAACTGGTCGAGGTTCAGGCCATGTCGCAGCCCGATGTCCTCGGCCGCGGCGGCCGCCTGGATCTGACCATCTAAGCCCCCCATGCCGGTTCAGACTCGCTACCAGGACGATCTGGCCCGGGGCGTTATCCACCCCGATCCAGCCCAGCAGCGCGCCGTGCAGGCCCTGCAGACACTCCACGACGACCTGCTCGCGCAGCCGGCCGGCGCCGGGTGGCTGGGCTGGCTGCGCCGGCGCCCGGGCACCGCCGCCCCCGGACTCTACCTCCACGGCCCGGTCGGGCGCGGCAAGACCTATCTGGTGGACGCCTTCTTCGATGCCCTGCCCTTCGCGGCCAAGCAGCGCCTGCACTTCCACCACTTTATGCGGCGTACCCACGACGCGCTGCACCGGCTGCGCGATCACCGCGATCCGCTCGGCCACCTGGCCCGCGACTTCGCCGCCGAGCATCGGGTGCTCTGCTTCGACGAGTTCCACGTCAGCGACATCGCCGACGCCATGATCCTTGGCCGCTTGCTCGAGCAGCTCATCGGCGAGGGGGTTACTCTGGTGGCCACCTCCAACGTGCACCCGGACGATCTCTACCGCGACGGCCTGCAGCGGGCCCGCTTCTTGCCGGCCATCGATGCGCTCAAGCGCCACTGCCGCGTGGTGAACCTGGACGGTGAGCGGGATTACCGGCTCGAGCGCCTGGAGCAGGCGCCGGTCTACCTGATCGGCGCGGCCGGCGAACACGACGCGCGACTGCAGGAGCGGTTCGTGCAGCTCGCCCCGGAGCCCGGGCAGAGCGACGGCACCCTGGACATCGAGGACCGGCCGATCCGCGCGCGCCGCTGGGCCGATGGCGTCGCTTGGTTCGATTTCACCGAGCTGTGCAGCGGGCCGCGCAGCGCCTCCGATTACATCGAGCTGGCACGACTGTTCCACACTGTGCTGGTCGCCGACGTGCCCCGCTTCGAGGCCAACCGCGAGGACGAGGCACGCCGGTGGATGGCGCTCGTCGACGAACTCTACGAGCGGCGGGTCAACCTGATCTGCTCGGCGACCGCAGCGCCGGAGGCCCTCTACGCCGGCCGGCGGCTGGCCTTTGAGTTCCAGCGCACCGCCAGCCGGCTCCACGAGATGCAGAGCCACGAGTACCTGGCCGAGCCCCATCGCCCCTGAAGCCAAGGAGAGATCGCCATGAACCAGCGCGGCGGCAAGACCGGCTACCGGCCGCAAATTCAGCGTCTGCGGCGAGGCGAAAAGCGCTCGCACCTGCTCTACTATCTACCGGTACACGACGGCAACGACGGGACGCGGCTCGGTGTCCTCGGCGATCTCTCGCCGGACGGGCTGCTGCTCATCGGGGACCGCGCTTTCACCCCCGGGCAGCGCCTGCAGCTGCAGATCCGTGGTGAGCCGGGCAGCGAGATCGCTGGCGATGTACGCATCGACGTCACCGCCGAGGCGCGCTGGTCGGCACCGGACGTGAACCCGGCCTATACGGCCACCGGGTTCCGCCTCGCCAACCCGGACGAGCGGACCCGACACGCCATTGAGACCCTGCTCCACGACCTCGGCCTGCTGGCCGGGGCGGACGACGAGGACGAGACAGGAGGACAGCCATGAGCGCCGACGCCGACAAGCACCCCCAGGACGACGACCCGCGTTCGCTATCCGATCACCGCATCCGCGAGAAGCACTCCCGCGAGGAGGTCCGGCGCTGGCGCGAGCAGGCGGCCGAGCACCATCGGCGCTGGTTCGACGTCATGAACAACCCCTACGGGCAGGACTGACGCTCCCCCCCGGGGGCACGACGGCCACCGGGGGAGAGACGCCCCGCGCTTACGCCGGGACGCGGGGGTTGAGGCTGTAGGTGGTGGTCATGCTGGCCTGATCGAGGATGTGCGGGCGAATGGCCTCGAGCAGGTCGGGCCCGCGGAAACCCGCCGCCACCGGCGCACGCTCCACGTCGAGGGCGTAGAGGGTGAAGATATAGCGGTGCGGGATGGAGTCGTTCCACGGCGGGCACGGCCCGTCGTAGCCGTAGTAGGTACCGCGCATCTCGTCACTGCCGGCGAGGAAGTCGGTGTAGTCGTTGACCCCCTGCCGGGTGCCGTGGGGCCCCTCGGGTGCATCCTTGCCCCCGGGCACCACGCCCTCGGCGAAGGCGCCCTCGGCCACCTCGCCCAGCCCCGGATCAAGGTCGACCAGCAACCAGTGGTAGAAGTCCACCCGCGGCAGGTCCGAGGGGATCTCCCGGTCCTCGCGATTCACGTCGCCGGCGTGGCTCGGGGCGTCCGGGTCGTGGCAGACCAGGACCAGCGAGCGCGTGCCCGCCGGCAGATCCGACCAGGCGAAGTGGGGGCTGAGATTCCGGCCCAGGGCCATGTGGTTTTCGGCATCCGGGATCCCGAAGGCGTACGGCTCCGGGACCGGTCGACCGTCGGTCAGGCTCTGACTCGTCAGGCGCATAGCTTGCCCCTCCTGCTGTTTGGGTTACCCTCGTGGGGATTGTAAAGCCGGCAGGCGCAGCGTGACGATGCAACAGCGACTGTTCGCGTACGGGACCATCCTCGCGGGGGCCGACGATCCGCAAGTGCAGGCAGCCATCCAGCGCTACACCGAACGCATCGACGAAGGCTGGATCCGTGGGCGCCTTTACGACCTGGGCCCCTTCCCGGGCGCGGTCCCCCGCCTGCCACAGGATTCCCGCGAGACCTGGGTGCGCGGGGTACTCCTCACGGTGCTCGATCCTCGCCGGGTCTTCCGCGTCCTCGACCCCTACGAGGACTGCGATCCGCAGCGACCGCGGGCCGGGCTGTACCGCCGGGAACAGGTCGCCGCGCACCCCGCCTCGGCCCCGGAGGCGCCGCTGACCTGCCAGATCTACTGGATCAACCGGGTCCCGCCTTACGCCCGCTTGATCGACAGCGGCGACTGGCACCACCACGTACAGAGCCGGCCGCCCTACGCCCCGCGTGGCGGCGCCTCGTAGCTAACGCGGCAACACCAGGTGGTCGGCCACCCGCTGCGGGTCGGGCGTGGCCAGCGGGGGGATGCGCCCGAGCCGCGGCGCCGGCAGGCGGGCATCGAGGCTGGCGATCTGCGCCTCGCGGCGCGGGTCGTCGGCCTCCAGCTCGCTGGCCACCCAGCCGGCCAGAGTGAGGCCGTCGGCACGGATCGCCTCGGCGCTGAGCAGGGCGTGGTTCAGACAGCCCAGGCGGACGCCGACGACCAGCACCACGGGCAGGCCGATCTGCCGGGCCAGACCGGCCACGTCCTGCGTCGGCCCCAGGGGCACCCGCCAGCCGCCGGCCCCCTCGACGACGGTGAACCGCTCCTGCGCCAGCGCCCGGGCCGCCGCGACCAACCCCGCAACATCGATGGATCGCCCCTCCTCCGCGGCCACCAGGTGCGGGGCGGCCGCCGCCTCCAGGGCGCACGGATTGACGGTGGCGTAGGGCGGAGCCGGATCGAACAGGGCCTGCAGCTGCTCGGCGTCGTCGTTGCGCAGTCCGGCGGCGGTGCGTCGGCAACCGGCGGCCACTGGCTTCATGGCCGCCACCGGGACCCCGCTGCGCTGCAGGAGACGGATCAGCCCCCCGGCGTAGACCGTCTTGCCGACTCCGGTGTCGGTGCCGGTGATGAACACCCCGGAGAGACCGTCCCGGTGCGCGCTCACCGCCGCCTCCGCCGGATACCGTGGACATCGAGCCGGACCTCGCCGGTCTCGTCGGCGCGCTGCGGGGTTCCGGCCATACCCCAGGCGTGGCCGTAGACCACCTCGTAGGTGGCCGGCACGCGGCCGTCGGGCTGACGCCAGGCGAGGCTATAGGCGGCCTCCACCCGGGCCAGGCGGTGGGGTGAGAGCAGACCGCGGGGGCGACCGGGGGCGGCGTTGGAGGCACCCAGGGCCTTGAGGTCGCGCATAACGGCACGCGGGTGGGCATAGGTGAGATTAAAGGGCTCGCCATCGAGCACCGGGTCGACGAACCCCGCCTCGAGCATCCGGTCGCCGACGTCGTGCTTGTCGGGAAAGCGGTGCACGCGGGCGTGATCGTCCACCTCGGCCCAAGCCCCGCGCAGCTCGTGCAGTGTATCCGGGCCGAAGGTGGCGAACATCACCGCCCCCTCCGGGGCGGTCACCCGCTGCAGCTCGCGCAGGGCCGCCGGCAGGTCCTCCGCCCACTGCAGGGCCAGGCTGGAGAAGACCAGTTCAAAGGTGTCGTCCGGGTACGGCAGGGCGTGAAGATCGGCGCAGACGCAGCGCGGACGTCGCAGCCACGGCGCCCGCCGCCGGGCCCGCTGCAGCATGGCCGGAGCGATGTCCAGGGCGTGGACCTCGGCTTTGCGGTAGCGCCGGATCAGCGCACGTGTCGCGTAGCCGGTCCCGGCACCGAGGTCGAGGACACGGCGCGGGGCCACCCGGACCGGATCGAGCCGCTCAAGCAGGCGGTCGGCGACCTCGCGCTGGAGTACGGCGACCTCGTCGTAGCGCTCCGCCGAGTCGTCGAAACTGCGTCGCACGCGACGGCGATCGATCCGCTGGGCATCGCCTGGGTTCACGATCGGACCTCCTCGAGGAAGCAGTGGATGGCCTGTGCCACTTCGGTGGCGTGGGTGCAGTGGGGCAGATGGCCAGCGTCATCGAGGATCTCCACCCGGCCGCCACAGGCCGCGGCGCCCCGCTGCAGCGCCGCCGTGGGCACCAGAGGATCACGCCCCCCCCCGAGCCATAGCGTCGGCGGCGGCTGCACCGCCCCGGCAAGCGCCCCGCGCAGGTCAGCCTCGGCGAGGGCCGCCAGCCCGGCCGCCAGCCCGTCGTTGGAGGCCTGACTGGGGTCGGCGACGGCAGCGGCATCGTCCGCCGAGACCCGCCCGAGCTGCCGGCGAAAACGCCGCACGGTCGCCGCCGGGCTCCGCCCGAGGCCAGCCTGCATGGCAGTCAGCTCTGCCGCCGGAGTCGCACACGGCCAGTCGGCCTCCATGGTAAACCGAGGCGTGGCAGCAATCAGGACCACACCGCGCAAGGGCTTGCCTCGGCGCAGGGCCTCCAGGGCAACGGTGCCGCCTAGCGACCAGCCCACCCAAACCGCATCGTCCGGCGCGGCATCGATGACCGGCGCAGCCACCCCGGCGAGTTCCACCGTGCCGGGGTCGGCGCAGCCGCCATGGCCCGGCAGCTCAAGCACGTCAGCCGGCACCTCCAGAGCGGCCCGCAAGGGGGCGAAGACGCGCGCATCGAAGGACCAGCCCGGGACCAGGAGCAGCGGCGCTGTCACGACACCGCCTCCGGGGTGGCGGGGTGGCGACGAGCGGCCGCATCCAGGGCCTCAAGCAGCCGGTCGATGTCCGCCTCGCCGTGGCAGGCGGTCAGGCTGACGCGCAGTCGGGCGGTTCCCGCCGGCACGGTCGGCGGCCGGATCGCCGCGACGCGCAGGCCGCGGCGATCGAGCTCGGCACTCCAGGCGCTGGCAGTGGCGCTTTGGCCGACGAGCACCGGGAGGATCGGCGTCTGCGGCCCCGGCGGTTGCGCCACCGGCAGGCCCAGCTCCCGGGCGCCGGCGCGGAAGCGGCTGATCAGCGCCTGCAGCCGCTCACGCCGCCACTGCTCGGCACGGGCGATGCGCACCGCCTCCAGGGCAGCCGCCGCCTGCGCCGCCGGCGGTGCCGTGGTGTAGATGTACGGGCGGGCCCACTGGCGCAGGGCGTCAATCAGGGTCCGGCTGCCGGCGACAAAGGCACCGAAGGTACCGAACGCCTTGCCCAGGGTACCCACCAGCACCGGGACCCGCTCCGGCGCGCAGCCGGTGGCCGGCACGCTGCCCTGCCCCCCGGGCCCGATCACCCCGAGGCCGTGGGCGTCGTCGACCACCAGCACCGCACCGGCGGCCTCGGCGACGGCGGCCAGCTCAGGCAGCGGGGCAACGTCGCCGTCCATGCTGAAGACACCGTCGGTGACCACCAGCGCAGCGCGCTCGCCCACCTGCTCCGCCAGATGCGCGGGGTCGGCGTGGCGGTAGCGCCGCGGGCGCGCCCCAGCAAGGCGTACGGCATCGATCAGCGAGGCGTGATTCAAACGGTCCTCGGCCACCGCCTGCCCCCGCCGGACCAGAGCGGTGATCACGCCCAGATTGGCCATGTAGCCGGTGGAGAAGAGAAGCGCGGCCTCCCGGCCGGTGAACGCCGCCAGCTCCGCCTCGAGCGCCTCGTGCTCGGGGCGGTGGCCGGTGACCAGGTGCGCAGCCCCGGCGCCGCTGCCCGAGCGCTGCGCGTGCTCGGCGAGAACCCGGGCCGGGCGCGGGTCGGCAGCCAGGCCGAGGTAATCATTGCCGCAGAAGACGGTGCACCGCCGGCCATCGCGCCGGACGGCGGTGGCCCCGTCGTAGCCGTCGAGGACCTCGGCGTGGCGGTACAGCCCCGCCTCGCGGCGCTCGGCGAGCCGCGGCGCCAGCCGCGCATCGAGCCGGGCCGCCGGATCGCTCACGGCTCCAGCTCGGCGCAACGGTGGGGGTGCGGCTCGAGCGTCATCCCCAGGCGATGGAGCAGCTGCCGGTCTGCGTCCGTCTCCGGGTTGCCGGTGGTCAGCAGCCGCTCGCCAAGGAAGAGGCTATTGGCCCCGGCGCTCAGGCACAACGCCTGGAGCTCGTCGCTCATCTGCTCGCGCCCGGCGGCCAGACGGACGTAGGAGCCGGGCATGACGATGCGCGCCGCTGCGATGGTGCGCACGACCTCGAACGGGTCCACCGCCTCGGTCTCCTCCAGCGGGGTACCGGGAATGGGGATCAGTCGGTTGACCGGCACGCTCTGCGGCTGCACCGGTAGGTTGGCCAGGGTGGCCAGCATCTCGACGCGGTCGGCGCGCGACTCGCCCAGGCCCACGATGCCACCGCAGCAGACGCGCATCCCGGCGGCGCGGATGCGCTCGAGCGTCTCCAGTCGCTGCTCGTAACTACGGGTGGTAACCACCTGATCGTAGTACGAAGCGGAGGTGTCGAGGTTGTGGTTGAAGTAGTCGAGCCCGGCCTCGGCCAGCCGCTCAGCCTGCCCCTCGGCGAGCAGGCCGGCGGAGAGGCAGCTCTCCAGCCCCTCTTCCTTCACCGCCCGGATCATGGCTTCCAGGGTCCCCAGGTCGCGGTCCCTGGGACCACGCCAGGCTGCGCCCATGCACAGCCGGGTGGCACCGCTGGCGCGGGCCCGGCGGGCTGCCTCGCGGACGGCCTCGACGTCGATCAGCCCCTCGCGCTCCAGGCCGGTGTCGTAGCGGGCGCTCTGCGAGCAGTAGGTGCAATCCTCGGCGCAGGCCCCGGTCTTGATCGAGACCAGGGTGCAGGCCTGGACCTGGCCCGGGTTAAAGTGGCGGCGGTGCACCTCCTGGGCACGGAAGAGCAACTCCGGGAGGGGCAGCTCGAACAGGGTATGGATCTGCGACGGATCCCAGCTCAGGGCGTCGGTCTCGGTCATGATCGGCTCACTGCTGATTGGCCGCGGGCCGTGCCGCGCAGGAAGCGCTCATGGTAGCAAGGAGGCCGCCATGGTCAACTACAGGCTTGCACGATCAGTCAACAAGTGGCTGGATATTATCCCGCCAGCCCTCTACCCACCGCGCTGCCGGTTGTGCGATGACCCGGGCGCCGACGGCCTCGACCTGTGCCGCGGCTGCCGGGCCGACCTGCCGTGGAACACCCCCTGCTGCCCGCACTGCGCCCTGCCGGGGGACGGCGCCCTGCCGTGCCCTTGCCGGCAGAGCCCGCTGCCCTTCCGGGCAGCGGTGGTACCGCTGCGCTACGAGGGACCGGCCGAGCGCCTGATCACCGCCTTCAAGTTCCACGGCCGGCTGGCCGAGGGGCAGCTGCTCGGCGCGCTGCTCGCCGACGCCGTCCGCCGGGACGCGGCGCCACTGCCCGCGGCCGTCGTCCCGGTCCCGCTCCACGCTCGGCGGCTGCGCCAGCGTGGCTTCGATCAGACGGCGGAACTGGCCCGGGCGGTGCGCCGCCGGCTCCCTCCCCTGCCCCTGTGCCGGGCACTGCGCCGGCGCGACGCCGATGCCCGGCAGGCCACCCGCAGCGCCCGGGCACGGCGCAGCGCCATCCGCGGCGCGTTCAGTGCCCGCCCCGGGCGGGTGCCGGGACACGTGGCCCTGCTCGACGATGTGGTCACCACCGGGGCGACGGCCGCCGAGGCGGCGCGCACCCTGCGCGCCGCTGGAGTGCAGCGGGTCGATCTGTGGGCGCTGGCGCGGACGCCGTAGGCATCGCGCCCGGTGCAGGGGCTAGAGGTGCAGGTCGGCCACCAGGCCGGCAAAGACTACGCCGCCGAGCCAGGCGTTGTTGAGGAAGGCGCGAAAGCAGTCCTGGCGCTCACGCCGGCGGATCAGGTACTGCTGATAGGCGAACAGCCCGGCCGCCCCGGCCAGCCCCAGGTAATAGGCCACACCGGCCTCCAGGTGCAGGCCGACCTGCAGCAGCGCCAGCAGCATCAGCGCCTGCAGGATGGCAATCATCAGTCGGTCCAGGTCGCCGAAGAGGATGGCCGTGGACTTGACGCCGATCTTCACATCGTCATCCCGGTCGACCATGGCGTACATGGTGTCGTAGACGGTGGCCCAGAGCACGGTGGCGATCAGCAGCAGCCAGGCCACCACGGGCACCGCCCCGGTCTGCGCGGCGAAGACCATGGGCACGGCCCACCCGAAGGCCAGCCCCAGATGGATCTGGGGCAGGTGGGTGTAGCGCTTGGTGAAGGGGTAGGTCGCCGCCAGCACCACCGCTACCAGCGACATCAGGATGGTCAGCGGATTGGTCAGCAGCACCAGCCCGAAGGCGAGCAGGCAGAGCACGACAAACAGGGCCAGCGCCTCGCGCTCGGAGACGCGCCCGGTGGCGAAGGGCCGCTGCCGGGTCCGCTTGACGTGCCCGTCGATGTGGCGATCGGCGAAGTCGTTGATGACGCACCCGGCGGCCCGCATGATCACTACACCGAGGGTGAAGATGACCAGCAGATCGAGATCCGGCACCCCGGCAGCCGCGATCCAAAGCGCCCAGAGCACCGGCCAGAGCAGCAGGAAGTTGCCGATGGGCCGATCGAGCCGCGTCAGCTGCGCATAGGTCCGCAGGCGCGCGTTCACGCCCCCTGGGCCGGATGGCTCCCCGCTATGCACCTCGCCGCTCACCCTCAACACCCTCCGGGAAAAAGACCTCGGTTACCAACAGACGCCGGCCGGCAACGGACAGCGTCGAGCGTCGCGCCCAGCCCCCGGCCGGCGACGGCAGACCGTGAGCGCGCAGCCAGTCGGCCAGCGGCTCGCGTCCACGCAGCCGGGCCACCGCCAGCGGACCGCGCTGCACATCGGCCGCCGAGAAGAGCAGTCGGCCCAGGGGGCGCTCGCCCAAGCGCGGCAGCCTCGCCAGCGGCCCGAGCAAACGATCCGGCACGATACTTCGGGCGTAGATAGTCGGGCCACCCTCGCAATCGAGCACGACCTCGCGCAACCAGGCGTGTCGTCCCACCGGCAACCCGAGGGCGACGCCCTCATCCGGGGCCGGCCGCTGCCAGGCCTGGCGCAGAACGTGAACGTGAACCGGACCGAAGCGCTCGAGCTGCGCCGTCAGGGAGCCGCGCTCGGTGAGCAGCCGGTGCACTGCCGGTTTCGGCCGCCCCGGGACCGCGGCCACCCCCGGCCGCCAGGCTGCCACCCGGGGATGCCAGACAGCGCGTTCCCTCACCCCGTTTGCCACTGCGAATCCACCACCCGTCATTGCGGAGCCGATCACACCTGCCCGTAGCGCTCGGCTTCGCCGACCCAACGGCGGATGAGCTGCTCGGCGGTCCCGGGAGCCCGCTCCAGGAGCTCGGCCCCCACCTGCTGGACGGCCTCGAGCAGATCCGCGTCACGGCGCAGGTCGGCCACGCGCAGGCTCAGCGCACCGGTCTGCCGGGTACCCAGCAACTCTCCGGGGCCGCGGATGTCCAGATCCCGCCGGGCGATGGCGAATCCGTCATCGGTCTCCCGCAACACGGCGAGCCGCTGCCGGGCGCTCTCAGACAGCGGACCATGATACATGAGCACACAAGTCGACGCCGCGCGGCCGCGCCCGACCCGTCCACGCAACTGATGGAGCTGCGCCAGGCCAAGCCGCTCGGCGTTGTCGATGACCATCAGGCTGGCGTTGGGCACGTCGACCCCGACCTCGATCACCGTCGTGGCCACCAGCAGCGCCACCTCGCCCCGGGCGAACGCCCCCATGGTGCGTTCCTTCTCGGTCGGGGTCATGCGGCCGTGGACCAGCGCCACGCGGTGGGCATCGCCCACGGCCCGCTCGAGTTCGGCAGCGGTGTCCTCAGCGGCCTGCGCCTCCAGTTCGTCCGAGGCCTCGATGAGGGTGCAGACCCAATACGCCTGGCGCCCCGCGTCGAGGGCAGCGCGGATGCGCTCGATGACTTCTCCGCGACGCCGCTCGGCGACCACCACCGTCTGCACCGGCGTGCGTCCCGGCGGGCGCTCGTCCAGCGAAGAGACGTCGAGATCGGCGTAGGCGGTCATGGCCAGGGTCCGGGGGATCGGGGTGGCGGTCATGGTCAGCTGGTGGGGCTCGGCGCCACCGCCCTTGTCTTTAAGCGCCAGGCGCTGGTGCACACCGAAGCGGTGCTGCTCGTCCACCACGACCAACCCCAGACGGCGGAACTGCACCTCCTCCTGGAACAGCGCATGGGTCCCCACGGCGATGCCGGCACGGCCCTCGGCCAGGCGCTGGCGCGCCGCACGACGCTCGCTCGCCGACGCGCCGCCGGATAGCCAGGCCACTTCCACACCCAGCGGCTGGAACCAGCCCTGCAGACTGCGGCAGTGCTGCTCGGCGAGCAGCTCGGTGGGCGCCATCAGCGCCGCCTGGTAGCCACTGCCCACGGCCCGGGCGCAAGCCAGGGCGGCGACGACGGTCTTGCCCGAGCCGACATCCCCCTGCAGCAGGCGCAGCATCGGCACCGTATCCGCCATGTCCGCGGCCAGCTCGGCGTCCACCCGCTGCTGCGCGCCGGTCAGCGGGAAAGGCAGGCTCGCCTGCAGCTGCCCGGCCAGCGCCTCGCCCTGGTCCAGCGGCGGGGCGCCGGCCTCCGAGCGCAGCGCCTGGCGCCGGCGACGCAGGGTGAGGTGGTGGGCGAGCAGCTCCTCGCAGGCCACCCGGCGCACCGCCGGATGGGTGCCGGCGAGCAGCGCCTCGGTGTCGGTCTCCGGCGGCGGGCGGTGAATGGTGCGCAGGGCCTCGGCGAGGGTCGGCCACTGCCCGTCCACCCACGCGGCCTCGGGCAAGCACTCCGGGGCAGCCTCGGGGAGCAGCCCCAGAGCGGCGTCGACCAGCTTGCGCAGCTGCCCCTGATGCAGGCCGTCGGTGCTGGCATAGACCGGGGTGAGGGCGTCCTCACCGGGACCGTCGGCATCGCCGGGGGCCACCCGCTGGTGCTCCGGATGGGCCATCTGCAGGCCGCCGTAACCGGCCCGCACCTCACCGAAGCAGCGCAGGAGTACGCCGCGGGTCAGGCGCTCGGCCTGGCGCGGATGGAAATGGAAGAAAACCAGATCGAGCTGCCCGGTGCCGTCACTGAGCCGGCACAGCAGGCGCTTGCGCCGCCCCCGGGCCACCTCGGACCACTCCACCCGCCCCTCGATCAGCACCCGCTCGCCGGGCTGCAGGCCACCGATGGGGCGCAGGCGGGTGCGGTCCTCGTAGCGGATGGGGCGGTGCAGCAGCAGATCGCCCACCGTGTGCAGCCCCAGCCGTGCCAGGCGTTCGGCCAGGCGCGGGCCGACACCCGGCAGGCTGGTCAGCCGCCGCTGTGCCCCTTCCACGGCCGGGCTTCAGCCCTCCCGGGGCAGGTAGAGCACGGCGTCCATCTCCACCGCCGCCCCCTTGGGCAGGGCGGCCACGCCGAGGGCGGCCCGCGACGGGTAGGGCTCGGAGAGGTATTGGGTCATCACCTCGTTGACCAGGGCGAAGTGGCTCAGGTCGGTGAGGTAGATGGCGATGCGCACGGCGTCGGCCAGAGTGCCGCCGGCGGCCTCGGCGACGGCACCGAGGTTCTCGAAGACGCGGGCCACCTGGCTGTGCATGTCGGCGCCGACGAGCTCACCGGTCTGCGGATCCAGCGGGATCTGCCCGGAGATATAGACGAAATCCCCGGCCCGCACCGCCTGGCTGTAGGGGCCGATGGCGGCCGGCGCGGCCTCGGTGTGGATGGTTTCTCGGGACATGGGCGCTCTCTCTCTCCTTAACCGTCTTTCTTGCGCACGATGCGCTGCACCGGCGGCATGGCCCGCAGATGGCGCACCACGGCCGCCAGGTGGCGGCGGTCACGCACCAGGATCAGGAAGCGGACGGTGGCGATCATACCGTCGCGCTCCTCGATGGTGACGTTCTCGATGCTCGCCCCCTGCTCCGAGATGCCGTGGGCGAGCTGGGCCAGCGCGCCGCGCTCGTTGACCACGTCGATGCCGATCAGGGTGGGGAACTCGGCGTCGACATCAGCCTCCCAGTCCACATCCACCCAGCTCTCCGAACGTTTGCGCTGGCTGGCCACGTTCTTGCAGTCGCGGTGGTGGATGACCACGCCCCGGCCGGTGCTGACGAAGCCGACGATCGGGTCGCCGGGGATCGGCCGGCAGCAGCGCGCGAAGGAGACCACGGTGCCCTCGTTGCCGCGGATGGTCAGGGTGCCGTGGGGCTCGGGCTCATCGGGGCGCTCTTCGAGCTCGACCTCGCCCTGCTCCAGGCCGCTGAGCTGCTGCGCCACCAGCCACGGGACCCGGTTGCCCAGGCCGACATCGCGGAATAGGTCGTCGAGGCTGGCCAAGCCGGTGCCGGCCAGGGCCTCGTCGACACGCCCGGGATCGAGGGCGTCGAGGTCCACCGACAGCGCCGAGAGGGCGCGCTCGACCATGCGCCGGCCGAGTTCGATGGCCTCGTCATCGCGCAGCCGCTTGAGCGCGTGGCGGATGGCGGTGCGCGCTTTGGCGGTGACCACGAAATCGAGCCACACCGGATTGGGGCGCCCCACCGGGGCGGTGATGATCTCGACCATCTGCCCGCTCTGCAGCGGAGTGCGCAGCGGCGTAAGGCGGTGGTCGACCTTGGCGGCGATGCAGGAGTTGCCCACGTCGGAGTGGATCGCGTAGGCCAGGTCCACGGGCGTGGCGTTGCTCGGCAGTTCGAGGATGTCGCCCTTGGGGGTGAAGACGTAGATCTCGTCGGGGACCAGGTCGATCTTGACGCTCTCGATGAACTCCTCGGAGGTCCCGACGCTGCGCTGCATCTCGAGCAGGTCCTTGACCCACTGCCGGGC
This sequence comes from Halorhodospira sp. 9621, assembly GCF_022228055.1. Taxonomy (NCBI): domain Bacteria; kingdom Pseudomonadati; phylum Pseudomonadota; class Gammaproteobacteria; order Chromatiales; family Ectothiorhodospiraceae; genus Halorhodospira; species Halorhodospira sp. 9621. Next base: position 17,503 of record NZ_JAJNRD010000013.1, on the reverse strand, counting down.
CCGCACCTGGGCCGTGTTGCCGCTCTCGCCAGCGTCCTTGTAGAACCAGTGCGCGGCGATGCCCGACTCGGCCACGGCGTGCATGTCGCGGGTGCGGATCTGCGCCTCGAGGCGGATGCGGTGCGGGCCGACCAGGGTGGTGTGCAGCGACTGGTAGCCGTTGGCCTTGGGGATAGCGATGTAGTCCTTGATCCGACCCGGCCGAGGTTTGTAGAGCCCGTGGAGGATGCCGAGCACGCGATAACACTCGTCGACGGTGTCGACGACCACCCGGAAGCCGTAGACGTCGAAGACGTCGCGGAAGTTGAGCTGCTTGTGGACCATCTTGCAGTAGATAGACCACAGGTGCTTCTCGCGGCCGGCCACGTCGGCGTGGATCCCGGCCTGCTCTAGGCGCGTACGCACTTGATCGCAAACGGTGTCGAGGATCACGCCGCGCCGCCCGCGCTGCCGGGCGAGCTTCTCCTTGAGCGCCCGGTAGCGCAGCGGGTAGTGGGCGGCAAAGCCCAGGTCCTCGAGCTCGGTGCGCAGGCTGTTGATACCCAGGCGCTGGGCGATGGGGGCGTAGATGTCGAGGGTCTCGCGGGCGATGCGGCGGCGCTTCTCCGGACGCATGATCCAGATCGTGCGCATGTTGTGGAGGCGGTCGGCAAGCTTGATCAGGATGACGCGGATGTCCTGGGCCATGGCCAGGATCATCTTGCGAAAGCTCTCCGCCTGCGCCTCCTCCTTGCTCTGGAAGTCGATGGCGCCTAGCTTGGAGACCCCGTCGACGAGCTCGGCCACCTGTTCGCCAAAGCGCTCGGCGATCCCCTCTTTAGCGGTGGGGGTGTCCTCGATGACGTCGTGGAGCAGTGCGGCCACGACCGCCTCGGCATCGAGGCGCATCTCGGCGAGGATGCGGGCGACGGCGATCGGGTGCGTGATGTAGGGCTCGCCGGAGCGGCGCCGCTGCCCCTCGTGGGCGGCGGCGCTGAACCGGTAGGCCTCGCGGACCTGTTCGATCTGGTGGGGCTCGAGGTAGCGCTCGAGCAGGGCACAGACTTCCTGGATGCGCCGCTCCGGGTCGGAAGCCGACGCCGATTCACCGGCGTTGATGACACTCGCGGCGCGCGCCATACATTTCCCGGACCGGTCTCTCAGGTGGTCGGATCGGAATCACCGGACCCCGTCCCGGCGTCCTCCGCCGACTCGTCGAAGGAGCGCTCTTGGCTGGCGCCCGGATCCGGCTGCACGGGGCCGCCGCCGACCTCGGCCTCGACGTCGGCGGCGCTGAAGCCACCCAGGCTCAGGCTCTCCGCCGCGTTATCCTCGGCGCCGGTCAGGATCTCGGAGGTGACGTGGCCGGCGGCGATCTCGCGCAGCGCCACCACTGTCGGCTTGTCGTTCTCCCAGTCGACCAACGGCTCGATGCCCTTGGCCAGCTGCCGGGCCCGCTTGGCGCCGGCGAGCACGAGCTCGAAGCGGTTGTCCACGTTGTCCAGGCAATCCTCTACGGTGACGCGAGCCATCGCGCTCCTCCAGACACAATTCAGCAGATTGACATGTTATTTTAGCGCGTTGCCGCCCTGCGAGGAAGGTCTCTCGCTGGCGCGGTGCGCATCCGGCGGGCCGGGCAGCAGTTCCAAAAGCAGGGTATCGAGCATCTCGTAGCCGGTTTCGCTGGCGCGGATCCGGCCCTCGCTCCACGTCAGCCAGCCGCGGCTGCATAGCGGCGCCAGCCAGGCGCGCAGTGCCGCGCGGGTGCAGCCACTGCGCGCCACGGCCAAACGCTCTGGGAGCCCCTGCCGCAGGCGTAGACCGTTGAGCAGGACCTCGAAGGCCTGTTCCGACGGCGTCAGCTTGATGCACTCGGCATCGGCCCGCTCGCTGCCGGCGGCGGCCATCCAGGCCCGCGGCGAGTGGCGCTGGCGCGTGCGCCGCACGCGGCCGTCAGGGTCGGTGAGCTTGCCGGCCGCCCCGGCCCCCACCCCTAGGTAGTCGCCGAACGTCCAGTAACCGAGGTTGTGGACACTACGCTGACCCGAACGGGCGAAGGCCGAGACCTCGTAGCGCTCCAGCCCCGCCTCCGCCAGCCGCCGGCGGCACGCCACCTCCATCGCCAGCAACGTGTCCTCCCCGGGCAGCCCCGGCGGTGGGCGGCGCCCGAAGGGCGTATCCGGCTCGATGGTCAGCTGGTAATGACTGAGGTGATCCACCCCCAGCTCGATGGCCGCGGCCACGTCGGCCTCGGCCCCGGCGACTTCCTGCCCGGGCAGGCCGTACATGAGATCGACGTTGACGCCGTTAAAACCGGCGCTGCGCGCCTCGGCCACTGCCTCGCGCGCGGCGGCGGCGTCGTGGATCCGCCCCAGACGGGCCAGCAGCGTGTCATCCAGGGTCTGCACCCCGAGCGACAGGCGGGTCACGCCGGCCTGGCGGAAGCCCCGCAGCCGGGCCGTCTCGTTGGCGCCGGGGTTTGCCTCCAGGGTGATCTCGGCCCCCGGCTCGAAGCCGAGGAGCGCATCGAGGTCGCCCAGCAGTTCGCTGATCACCGCCGGCGGGAAGAGGCTCGGCGTGCCCCCGCCGATGAACACACTGGCCACCCGGCGGCCGAGCGCCGCCGGCGCCTGGCGGCGCAGCTCCCGGCCCAGAGCGGCCCGATAGGCGCCGGCCGGGAGTTCACCGCGCAAGGCGTGGGCATTGAAATCGCAGTAGCCGCAGCGCTGCAGGCACCAGGGCAGGTGGATGTAGACCGCCAGCGGCGGCAGCCGCACCCCGGCGCCGGTGGTCATGGCCGTGACCAGTTCACCCGGCCACCTCCGCAGCGATGCCCTGGATCAGCCCGCGCAGCGCCTGGCCGCGGTGGCTACGGGCGTCCTTCTCGGGGGCATCCAGCTCGGCGGCGGTCCGGCCGAGCTCCGGATCCTCGAAGACCGGGTCGTAACCGAAACCGTGCTGACCGCGCGGGGTCTCGACGATCCGCCCCGTCCAGCTGCCGTGAGCGACCAGCGGCGCGGGGTCGGCGGCGTGGCGCAGATAGACCATGACGCAGTGGAAGGTACCACGCCGGCTGCCATCGCCGCGCTCACGCAGCTCGGCGAGCAGCCGCTCGATGTTGGCGGCGTCACCGGCATCGCTGCCGGCGTAGCGCGCCGAATAGATGCCGGGCTCGCCACCGAGGGACGGAACGGCGAGCCCGGAGTCGTCGGCGACCGCGGGCAGGCCGCTGCGCTCGGCGCAGTGGCGCGCCTTGATCAATGCATTCTCGACGAAGGTCAGCCCGGTCTCGGCCGGGGAGTCGATACCCAGGTGCCCCTGGCTGACCACCTCGGCGTCGTAGCCCTGGAGCATGCGGGTCATCTCGGCAATCTTGCCGGCATTGCCGGTGGCCAGCACGATCTTCATGTCGCCAGTGCCTCCTGCTGATGCTGCAACAGCTCGCCGACGCCCTTCTCGGCCAGGGTGAGCATGCGCTCGAGTTCGTCACGCCGGAAGGCGTGCCCCTCGGCGGTGCCCTGCAGCTCGATGAAAGCGCCGGCATCGTTCATCACCACGTTCATGTCCGTCTCGGCCTCACCGTCCTCGGCGTAGTCCAGATCGAGCACCGGCTCGCCGCGATAGACCCCCACCGAGACCGACGCCACCTGCCCGTGGAGCGGAGAAACCGAAAGGGCGCGCTGGCGAACCAACCCGTCGAGGGCGTCGGTCAGGGCCACGAAGGCGCCCGTGATCGCCGCCGTCCGCGTGCCACCATCGGCCTGCAGCACGTCGCAGTCGACCACCACACTGCGTTCGCCCAGCCCCTGCAGATCAACAGCGGCCCGCAGCGAGCGGCCGATCAAGCGCTGGATCTCGACGGTCCGTCCCTGCTGCTTGCCCCGGGCGGCCTCACGATCCGAGCGGGTGTGGGTCGAGCGCGGCAGCATGCCGTACTCGGCGGTGACCCAGCCGCGCCCCTGCCCGCGCAGCCAGGGCGGCACACGCGCCTCGACGCTGGCCGTGCACAGCACACGTGTGTCCCCGAAACCGATGAGCACCGACCCCTCGGCGTGCTTGGTGAACTGTCGCTGGATGGAGATCGGGCGAAGCTCGTCGGCCCGTCGACCGCTTGGGCGCATAGTGCCTCCTGCTGATGGGGGGGCAGCGTGGTCGCAGCCCCAGGTGGAGAGTATGGACGTGGTTGCCCGGGTAATGGATTATACTGGCTGGGGTTTCTACGGCGCTGCGCTCCCGGTGCCAGGGCGGCGCACCGCACCGGCGCAAGAGAGCCGGCGGAGGCGCGCGCCTGCACCTGTTCCCAAGGAGCGTCCATGCGCATCAACGAGCCCGTCACGCAGCGCAGGGTGGCCATCCCCCGAGGCGCCACCATCCTCTCGACCACCGACCCGAAGGGGCGGATCACCTACGTCAACGAGACATTCGAGCAGATCAGCGGCTACCGCCGCGATGAACTGATCGGCCAGCCGCACAACATGATCCGCCACCCGGACATGCCGCGCACGGCATTCTACGAGATGTGGGCGACGCTGCAATCCGGGCGCTCGTGGATGGGGCTGGTCAAGAACCGCTGCAAGAACGGGGATCACTACTGGGTCCACGCCTATGCGACCCCGGTGCTCGATGCCCGGGGGGAGATCGTCGAGATCCAGTCGGTGCGCACCGCCCCACCCTCCGAGGCGGCGGTGGAGCGGGCCACCGCCGTCTATGCGCAGGTTCGCGCCGCCGAACCGGACAAGGGCGAGGTCGCCCCGGTGCCGCGGCCGGCGCATCGTTTCGGACTCCGCGAGCGGCTACTCGCCCTGCTCCTGCCGGCCCCCGCAGCCGCCGTGGCGGCCAGCGCGGCCGGCCTGGGCACCGCCGCCCTGGCCGCGGTCACGCTGACCGCTACGGCCCTGGCCGCCGGCGGCGCCGCCTACCTCTGGCGGCCATTGAACCAGGCGGTCGAGGCAGCCCGGCACCTGGTCGACGATCCGCTGGCCGAGCGACTCTACACCAATCGCCGGGATGAGGTTGGTCGCCTGCGGCTGGCCATGCTCCAGCTGCAGACCGAGATGACCGCCGTGCCCAGGCGCCTGGCCAGCGTGACCGATCACCTGCAGACGGTGCGCAACGAGGCCGGCGAGGCCATCGGCGAGGCACGCAGCCAGGCCCAGCGGCAGACGGCAGAGACCCAGCAGGTGGCCACGGCCATGGAGGAGATGTCGCAGAGCGTCCAAGAGGTGGCCCGTAACGCCTCCATGGGGGCGGAGACCAGCGAGCAGGCGCAGAGCCAGACCCACCACGGCATGCAGACGGTGCAGCAGAGCGCCGATGCGGTCCGCGAGCTGGTCGAGCGGGTGCGCGGCTCCTCGGAGATCACCCATCAACTGGCCCAGGAGACCGATCGTATCGGCACCGCCCTGGACCTGATCCAGCAGATCACCGAGCAGACCAACCTACTGGCGCTCAACGCCGCCATCGAGGCGGCGCGGGCCGGCGAGGTCGGCCGCGGCTTCTCGGTGGTCGCCGAGGAAGTGCGGGTCCTGGCCGACCGCACCTCGTCCTCGACCCAGGAGATCAAGGGCATCATCGACTCCCTGCAGGAGGGCACCGGGCGGGCCGTGGCCGCGATGAACGAGAGCAGCGAGCGCGCCGAGCACACCCTGGCCCTCTCCGACGAAGCCCGCGGAGCGCTGGAGGCGATCAATCAGGCGGTCTCTTCCATGCAGGAGATGAGCATGCAGATCGCCAGTGCCACCGAAGAGCAGAGCGCCACGGCCGAGGAGGTCAACCGCAACATCAGCAACATCGACCAGCTGGCGCAGCAGGTACAGCAGTGCACCGACCGCGCCGGCGAGCGGATGGAGATCCTCACCGGCGAGATCGACCACGCCGCGCGGCTCGTGCACCGTTTCGCGGATCAGCAGTAACACCGCGGCCGTGCCCTGGCATGGACACCACCGAAGCGATTAGCATTTGCGTCCTACCCGCCGGCCGGAGGTCGCACCGTTGATCCACAGCATGACCGCCTTCGAACGACGCGAGGCGCAGGGGGACTGGGGGGGGCGCTCCGGCCGCCTGACCTGGGAGCTGCGCTCGGTCAACCACCGGTATCTGGAGCTCCACCCGCGCCTGCCGGATGAGCTGCGCGCCATCGAGCCGCAGGTGCGTGAGCGTGCACGCCAGCGGCTCGGCCGCGGCAAGCTGGAGTGCACCCTGCGCTTCAGCCTCGAGGCCACCGGCCAGGGCGGGCTGGACGTGGACTGGCAGCGGGTGGACGAGCTATCACGGATCGCCGCGGAGATCGGCCGGCGTTTCGGGAACTCGGCCCAGCCGGCGTCCACCGCGGAGATCCTGCGCTTTCCGGGCGTGCTCGGCGAGCCGGCGGTGGACCTGGAGCCGGTGCGCGAGGCCGCTGTCGCCCTGCTTGACGACGCCCTGGAAGGGCTGCGCGACACCCGGCGACGCGAAGGGGAGCAGCTGGCCGAGCACATTCGCGCCCGCGCTGAGAGCGCTCGCGACATCGTCGCGGAACTGGCCGAGCAGCGCGGCACGATCAACCAGCGCATCCGCGAGCGGCTCACCGCGCGCCTGGACGAACTCCCGGCGCCCGCCGACCCGGGCCGCCTGGAGCAGGAGCTGGCCTACATCGCCCAGCGACAGGATATCGACGAGGAGCTGGAGCGCCTCGGCACGCACCTCCAGGAGGTTCTGCGCCTGCTGGAGGCCGCCGAGCCGGTGGGCCGGCGTCTCGACTTCCTGATGCAGGAGCTCAACCGCGAGGCCAACACCATCGCCTCGAAATCGGGCCATGTGGCCAGCAGCAGCGCCGCCCTGGACCTTAAGGTCCTGATCGAACAGATGCGTGAGCAGGTGCAGAATGTCGAGTAAGCCCACGCCCCCACGCGGCAACCTGTTCATCGTCTCGGCGCCTTCCGGCGCCGGGAAGACCAGCCTGGTCCGGGCCCTGCTCGAGCAGGTTCCCGGTCTGGAGCTATCAGTCTCCAGCACCACGCGCGCACCGCGCCCGGGCGAGCGCGACGGCGTGGACTACCACTTCTTCGACGAGGCGCAGTTCTTGGAGCGGGTCGAGGCGGGCCGGTTCCTAGAGTACGCGCGGGTCTTCGAAAACCTCTACGGCACGTCGCAGGACGCCGTCGAGGCGCGCCTGGACGCCGGCGCGGATGTGATTCTGGAGATCGACTGGCAGGGGGCGCAGCAAGTGCGCGCGGTGCTGCCCGAGGCAGTGTCGGTGTTCATCCTGCCGCCTTCCCGGACGGAGCTGCGCCGCCGGCTGAGCGAACGCGGCCAGGACAGTGCAGAAGTGATCGAGCGCCGCCTGGCCGAAGCGGTGGACGAGATCGCCCACTACGCCGAGTACGACTACCTGGTGATCAACGACACCTTCGGCCAGGCGCTGGGGGAGCTACGCACGCTGGTCGAGGCGCAGCGGCTGACCTGCCGACGCCAGCAGCGCCTCCAGGCCGAGCGCCTGGCGGAACTCTTGGCGCGCTGAGCCCGGCGGCACGGGCCCGGCAGGCCACAACGGCAACGGCGGCCGGGCTAACCGCGGTCCGTACGCAGGCGCACGACGATATCCACGCCAGAGATCTGCTTGCCCTCGGGGACCTGGACCTTACGCCGGACCTCCTGCTCATCCACCTGCAGGTGGACGTCCTCGATCTCGCCGCTGTCCTCGTCGTAGAGGTGATGGTGGGCCTCGGTCTTGGTGTCGAAGTACGACTTGCCAGAGTGAACGATGACCTCGCGCAGGAGGCCGGCGTCCTTGAACTGGTTCAGGGTGTTGTACACGGTGGCCAGCGAGACCTTGACACCCTGGGCCGTGGCCTCTTCGTAGAGGGATTCGGCGGTCACGTGGCGATCCTCGCCGGAGAACAGGAGACCGGCGAGGGCCAACCGCTGCTGGGTCGGGCGCAGCCCCACCGCACGCAGATAGCCGGCACCCTGCTCCTCGCTGAGGATCGAATTGTCTCGGGTTTGGGTCATTTCGGGTCCTTGTCCGCGGGCGGAAGTGCGGAAAAATACAGAATTAGTCTAATCCAAAGCAGACGGCCCACTCAACCGCGCAGCCCGTCTTCCCAACCGCGGCGAAAAGGTCGAGACTAGGCGCCCATGGACGCCGCAGCCTGGATACTCGCCGCCGCCAGCGTAATCGCCGCGGTCGTCGGCCCGGCGGCCGCCGTACACGCCCTGCTGACCAAACGCGAGCCCCAGGTGGCCGCGTCCTGGATGGCGGTGTGCATCATCTTCCCCGTCGGTGGAGCCCTCCTCTACTACGTCTTCGGCATCAACCGCGTCGAGACCCGAGCCCGCAAGCTGGTGGCTGAGGAGCGCATCCCGCCCAGCCCCGGGCCGTCCATGGAGACCCACAGCCCCTCGTTGGGCCCTGAGTACGCCGAGCAGATCCGCATCTCCGATGCCGTCACCGGGCGGCCGCTGGAGTACGGCAACCGGGTCCAGGCCCTGCGCAACGGTGAGCAGGCCTATCCGACCATGCTCGAGGCGATCGACGCGGCGCAGCGGACGATCTTCCTGAGCACCTACATCTTCGAGAGCAACACCAGCGGGCGGCAGTTCATCCGTGCCCTCACCGCTGCGCACCGCCGTGGGGTCGACGTGCGGGTGCTCATCGACGGTGTCGGCGAACTCTATTCCTGGCCCCGCGCCAGCCGGCTGCTCCGTCGCACCGGGGTGCCGGTGGCCCGCTTCCTGCCCCCGCGGCTGCTGCCGCCGCAACTGTCGATCAACCTGCGCAACCACCGCAAGATTCTGGTGGTCGACAGCCAGACCGGCTTTACCGGCGGCATGAACCTGGGCGACCGCCACCTGCTGCAGTCCGACCGCGAGCACCGCGTAGCGGACATCCACTTCTTAGTCGACGGCCCCGTGGTCAGCCAGATGGAGCAGGTCTTTCTGGAGGACTGGGCGTTCACCACCGGCGAGGAGCGAGGGACCACACACCGCGGCAGACCCCACGTGGACGGCGCCCTGAGCCGGATCATCACCGACGGACCCAACGAGGACCTGGACCGGCTAGTCATGACGCTGATCGGCGCCCTGTCGGCGGCCCGCGAGGAGATCTGGGTGGTCACGCCCTACTTCCTGCCCATGCGCTCACTGATGACCGCCCTGGAGGCGGCGGCACTGCGCGGCGTGGAGGTCAACGTCCTGCTGCCCGAGCAGAACAATCTGCCCTTCGTCCACTGGGCCACACGGCACATGCTCGGCGAGTTGATCCACTGGGGGGTGAACATCTACTACCAGCCACCGCCGTTCGCCCACACCAAGCTGTTCATCGTGGACCGGCGCTACGCCCAGGTCGGATCTTCGAACATGGATCCGCGCAGCCTGCGGCTGAACTTCGAGCTCAACGCCGAGTTCTACGACCGCACCATCGCCGGCGAGATGGCCGCCGACTGCCAACGCATCCGAGCCCGCTCGCGCCGCATCAGCGAGGAGGAGCTGCGCCAGCGCCCGCCCCTGGAGCGGGTCCGCGACGCCGCCTGCTGGCTCGCGTCCCCCTATCTCTAGCGGCATAATGCCGGTCATGGTCGAGACCGCAGAACACCCGCTGGCCGAGGCACTGCGCGCACGCCTGGGCCCCGATGCCGTCCTCAGCGAGCCCACGCGCACTGCCCCCTACATGGCCGAGCAGCGCGGCCAGTTTCCAGGCCGCGGGCGACTGGTGGTCCGCCCCTCCGACGCCGAGTCCGTGGCCGCCGCCGTCACCCTGTGCCGAACGCACGGCGCCGCGGTGGTGGCGCAGTCGGGCAACACCGGCACCGTCGGCGGCGGCTCTCCCCGGCACGAGACCGAGGTGGTGGTGAGCCTGGAGCGGCTGCAGCGCATCCGCAGCCTGGACGCCGACGACGGACTGTTGGTCGCCGAGGCCGGCTGCACCCTGGCCCACCTGCAGGAGGCCGCCGCCGACGCGCAGCGCTTCTTCCCGCTGAGCCTCGCCTCCGAGGCGCAGTGCCGGATCGGCGGCAACCTGGCGACCAACGCCGGCGGGCTGAACGTGCTGCGCTACGGCAACGCCCGCAACCTGGCCCTGGGCCTGGAGGTCGTGCTGGCCGACGGCCGCATCTGGAGCGATCTGCGCGGGCTGCGCAAGGATAACAGCGGCTACGACCTGCGCGATCTGTTCATCGGCTCCGAGGGGACGCTGGGCATCATCACCGCCGCGGCCCTGCGCCTGCTCCCGCCGCCGCGCAGCCGCCGCGTGGCGCTGCTCGCCCTGCCGCGGCTGGAGCCGGCCCTGCCCCTGGTGCGGGCCGCCCAGTCCGAGAGCGGCGAGGCGGTGGTCGGCGCCGAGTTGATGAGCGCCGAGGCCCTGGGGATGGGCCAGCTGCTCGACGATACCCCGGAGAACCCACTGCCCGGTTCCCCCTGGTACCTGCTGCTGGAACTCGCCACGGCCGACCCGCGGGCGGACCTGGACGAGGCGCTGGCAGCAGCTCTGGAACCGGCCGAGACCGCCGGCGACCTGGACGACGCCCTGCTCGCCCCCACCGAGGCCGCCGCCGCACGGCTGTGGCGGTTGCGCACGGCCATCCCTGATGGTCAGAAACGCGCCGGGGCGAGCATCAAGCACGACATCTCGGTGCGCCCCGGCACTCTCGCCGCGTTCGTTCCCGAGGCCCTGGCCGCCGTGACCGAGCTGGACCCCGGCGTCCGCCCCTGCATCTTCGGCCACGTGGGCGACGGCAACCTGCACTTCAACCTCAGCCAGCCGCCGGACGCCAAGCCCGAGGCTTTCCGCGCACGCGCCGAAGCCTTCCATCGGGCGGTGCACGATGTGGTCTGCCGCCATGGCGGCTCGGTCGCCGCCGAGCACGGCGTCGGCCAGGCGAAGCGCGACGAGGTCGCCCGCTGCGCCGACCCCCTGGGCCTGGAGTTGATGCAGCGGATCAAGGGCGCCCTGGATCCCGACAACCTGCTCAACCCGGGCAAGGGGGCCGCGGCGGCCCAAGCGCCGGCCCCACCGGATTGCGGAGACCCTTCATGAGACGAGGCTTGCTGCACGGGGCCCTGCTGCTGGCCCTGCTACCGCTGTTGGGCGCCTGCGCCAGCTCCGGGGATTCGGGCAATCCCAACGGAGAGGACGAGTGGGCCACCGAGGATGAGGCCTGGGATGACGACGATTGGGGCGCCTACGACGACTGGGATCAGGGCACCTGGGATCCGCTGGAGGGTTTCAATCGCCGGGTGCACGCCTTCAATGAGGTCGCCGACCGCTACGCCATCCGCCCGGTGGCCGTTGCCTACCGTGACACTGTGCCCAGCGGAGTGCGCCGCCCGATCAGCAATTTCCTCAACAACCTGCGCGAGCCGTTTCACGCCGGCAACCAGCTGCTGCAAGGCCGTGCCAGCGCCGGGACACGCAGCGTCACCCGCTTCGCCATCAATTCAACCATCGGCGTGCTGGGCCTATTCGACGTGGCTGGCGCCGCCGGCCTGGAGCGGGAGCGCAGCGACCTTGGGCTGACCCTGGGCCATTGGGGCGCCCCCGAGGGCCCCTACCTGGTCCTGCCGCTGCTCGGCCCGAGCACGGCACGCGACAGCAGCGGCCTGGCGGCCCAGTATTTCAGTCGTGAATACCACAGCCCCACACATTGGGCGGACATTCCCTCTCCGGAGCGTTACACCGTGCCGATCATCGCCGGCATCGATACCCGGGTAGCCCTGCTCTCGCTGGACGAACTCATGGCCGAGACCGGCACCGACTCCTACATCTTCATGCGCGAGTCGTACCTGCAGAACCGTCGCGAGCGCCTCGGCGAAGACGACTGGGGTGACTGGGACGATGACGACTGGGAAAACGGCGACTGGGATGACGAGGACTGGGACGAAGAGGAGGACTGGTAGCGGACGCCGTGACCGCTCGCCACCGGTGTGACTCAAGTCAACAGACGCAGGCGCCGCTACACTGGTTAGGAAGTAACCAGCCCGGCCCCAGGCCGAAGGAGGGTGCCGTGTTCCATGTCCCCCCGATCCGGGATACGCAGCGCGATATCCGCCTCCGACAACTGGAGGGGATCGCTGAGATCCAGCCGGTGGCCCCGTACCCACGTATCGAGCCGATCGGCCACTCCGGCGACGAGACCGGGCGGCCGGACGCGGTGGATGAGCGGCTGCGCCGCGGCCAGCGTGCCCGCGCGCGACGGTCCAGCAGCGGCGATAGCGACCATCAGGTGGACGAGTACGCCTAGTCGTAGACCTGCCCGCCGCTGAGGAAGTTGCCCAGCAGCCCGCTGATGCGCGGGAAAACCCGGTCGAAGCGCAGCTCCCAGTAGCCGTCGGCGGCCTGCTCCAGGCTGCGCACGGTGGCGTGGATCTGGCTCTGCGGCACCCGGCGCAAGTGCTCGGCGAAGCGCTCGGCGTTGGCGCGGTGGCGAAACCGGCTGCAGAAGTGGTGGGCCACCTTGTGGGTCTCACGGTGTTCGCGGGCGGCATCGAGCAGCGGGTCGACCAGCGCCCCGCCGAGTTCGGTGCGCAGGGTCTCACGGTCGAGTTCCGGGGACTCCTCAAGGATCAGAACCAGGCGCATCAACCGGTTGGTAAAGTACTCGGGGGGCAGGTCGAGCAGCGCATCCCCCATGGCGCTGAGATCCTGCACCACCGAGGCCGGGGTGACGTATTTGGCTCGTTTGCGCCGGTCGCCCTCCTCCTTGAGCACCACGCCCTCGACCCCGCGGGCATCGAGCCCCGCGATCACCTCGCGCAGCTCGCCGGCCTGATCGGCGGTGAAGCGGCCGTGATACGGCACCGCCGGCAACCCATGCGCGCGGAGCAGCTCGCGGCGCTCCTCGACCTCCATGAACTCGACGCGGTCCCAGCGCATCAGGTCGAAGACCAGCAGCGCCACGTCCTCGTCGATCTCCGGGGGGTGCCCCTCCAGGTAGGGGTTGCCCGGCCCGGCCACCTCGGCGCAGATGACCAGATCCGGCTCGGCGTCGAAGACGGCGGGGTCGATCAGATCGGGCAGACGGTCGGTGGTGAACGGGCAGACGAAGCCACCCCGGGAGAAGGCCAGCTCCTGGCCCCGGTAACGGATCAGGCGAACGTTGAAGCCATCGATCTTCTCCTCGGCGTGAAACGGGGCCCGGAAGTGCTGCGCCAGTCCCTGCTCGAGGTTCAGCACCCGACCGATGGAGGGGTAGCCGGGTACGGCACGATCGCCGAGGAACACGGTGCCCCGCGGCCAGCCGGAGAAGCCGTCGGTCAGGCGGATGTAGTCCAATCCGGCGTAGTGCTCATGCCGGGCCTTGTTGCGCGTCAGCGCCTGGTCGACCAGCAAAGCCTCGGGCATGGCGCCTCCTTGCTACGATTGCTGGAGTAGCCCCTGCACCGTCCTGCGGACACCGTCGCGATCCAGACCGTGCTCGGCCAGGATGTCACCGCGCGCCCCATGATGCACGGGAGCGTCCGGCAGCCCCAGGTGGGTGACCGGGGTGTGCACGCCGGCACTCGACAGGCACTCGGCCACGCCACTGCCGGCCCCGCCGGCGATGACGTTCTCCTCCAGCGTCACCAGGTGCCGATGTTCGCCGGCGAGCCGGCGCAGCAGCGCCTCGTCCAGCGGCTTGACGAAGCGCATGTTCACCACCGTGACGTCGAGCTCCTCGCCCACCGCCTCGGCCACCGGCAGCAGGGCGCCGAAAGCGAGCAGGGCGACACCGCTGCCCCCCTCGCGGCGCACCTCGGCCCGGCCCACCGGCACTGGTTCCATGTCGTCGGGCAGTGCCACGCCGGGGCCGGTGCCGCGCGGGTAGCGCACCGCCGCGGCCCCGTCGAGGGTCAGCCCGGTGGCCAGCATCCGCCAACACTCGGCCTCATCGGCCGGCGCCATGACGGTGAGATCCGGGATGCAGCGCAGGTAGCTGAGGTCGTAGGTGCCCTGGTGGGTGGCGCCGTCGGCACCCACGATCCCGGCCCGATCCACGGCAAAGAGCACCGGCAGACGCTGCAGGGCGACGTCATGGATGACCTGATCGTAGGCGCGCTGCAGGAAAGTGGAATAGATGGCCACCACCGGCCGCGCGCCCTCGCAAGCCAATCCGGCGGCCAGGGTGACGGCGTGCTGCTCGGCGATGCCAACGTCGAAGTAGCGTTCAGGGAAACGCCGCGCGTACTCGACCAGACCGGAGCCCTCGCGCATCGCCGGGGTGATCGCCACCACGCGCTCGTCGGTGCAGGCGGCGCGACAGACCCAACGGCTGAACACATCGGTGTAATTGAGCTTGCTCGCCGCCCCCTTGGTCAGCCCGCGGGCCGGGTCGAAGCAGCTCACGCCGTGGTAGGAGATGGGGTCCTCTTCGGCCGGGGCGTAGCCCTTGCCCTTGCGGGTGACCACGTGCAGCAGCCGCGGTCCGGGCTGATCGCGCAGGTTGCGCAGCACGCGGACCAGCCCCTCGACGTTGTGCCCGTCCACCGGACCGAAGTAGTGGAAGCCCAGTTCCTCGAAGAGCGTAGCCGGCGCCAGCAGCCCCTTGACGTGACCCTCGGTGCGCCGCGCCAGCTCGTGGATCGGCGGAAGGTAGCGGAGCATGTCCCGCGCACCCCGGCGCAACTGCCCGGCCAGCGGCTCGGAGAGCAGCCGCGTGAGGTAGTTGGACAGGGCGCCGACGTTCTCCGAGATCGACATCTCGTTGTCGTTGAGCACGACCAGCAAATCGGCCTTCACGTCGCCGGCGTGGTTAAGCGCCTCGAGCGCCTCGCCGGCACTGAGGCCACCATCGCCGATGATCGCGGCGCAACGCCGGTGCTCGCCGCCAGCACGCTCGGCCAGCGCCATGCCGAGGGCAGCGCTGATGCTCGTCGAGGAGTGGCCCACCCCGAAGGCGTCGTAGGGGCTCTCGTCGCGGACGGGGAATCCGGCGGGACCGCCGGCCTGGCGGATGCGGGGCAACTGGCTGCGCCGGCCGGTGAGCACCTTGTGGGCGTAGCACTGGTGGCCCACGTCCCAGACCAGTCGGTCGCGGGGGGTATCCAGGGCGTAGTGAAGCGCGAGGGTCAGCTCCACGGCCCCGAGCCCGGCAGCGAGGTGCCCCCCGCTCTGCGAGACGCTCTCGACCAGATAGTCGCGCATCTCCTGGGCCACGGCCGGCAATCGCTCCAGCGGCAGGCGCCGCAGATCCTCCGGATCATCGATGGCCGACAGCAATACCTTGTCCTCGTCGTGCGTTCCCATGGTCATCGGGGCATGATAGCCGATTCAGGCGTGGCCTGGACCAGGGTCGGCGTCGAAGTGCCTCGCCCCCCACCCACTAGGGCCGGACGGCGCTGGCCAGGATGTAGTCCAACCCGGCGTAAAGCCGGTCCGCATCCATCCGGCGCGCCCAGCGCGCCGGCAGACGGGCCACCGGATGAATCCGCTCGAGAGTCTCCGGGTGCGCCCGCAGCCACGCGTGCAGCGGCGCGTACACCTGCTCGCGAATCGAGCGCACGTGCACGTCCACGAAGCCGGCCGCGGTCAGATACCCGGGATAAGCGAGCCGTGTGTAGCGGTTGGCCTCGGGGATGGCGAAACGGCTCGCCACCAGCCACCAGGACAGGCGCTGACGCAGCCGATCCACGGCACGCTTGGCCGGCGGCAGCGGGATGATGTCGGCGGTCACCAGACGTCCGCCGGGGCGCAGGACCCGATACGCCTCGGCAAAGAAATCCGCCCGGGTCTGGAAGTGGAAGGCCGACTCCAGGGCCACCACACAGTCCACCGACGCATCGGCCAGCGGCATGGCCGTGGCCGAGCCCTCGCAGAGCTCGATGCGTTCCTCTAGGCCGGCCTCGACCACCCGCTGCCGGGCCACGGCCACCTGGGAGGCGGTGATGTTCAGCCCGATGATCCGGGCCGGCTCGTGACTACGCACCCAGAGCAGGTCCTGATCGGCGAACCCGAAACCGACATCGAGGACGGTGTCCTCCGGACCGAAGCCGGCGGTATCGGCCACCAGCCGCGCCAGCGCGGCGCTGGCCGCATCCAGGTCGTCCTCCTCGGCCCAGTAGCCCAGGTTCAGATAGAGTCCCTCGGCGGTGATCGCACCGGTGCCGAGCAGGTCGTAAACGGCCTGGGCATCGCGGCGCTGAAAGGGGTTGAATAGCCAGTCCAGATAGCCGAGCGCGCTCCCGGCGGGACCGCGGCGTTCGTCGGATGGGGCGGGGTGTGGGGACATACCAGGCTCACGGACGCGTGTATACCAGGATCATACTACGGAGCCTGGTAGCCGTTGGCGCCCCACTCCAGACAGGGAGATTCAGCGGTGGAAAGCGCAGATGGCCCTAATCCTCGCACGCCTCACCGCCGTCCCCGCGGTTTTGGCCATTTGCCGCTCGGGCCATTACTTGGGGATAAAACGGGGAGGACTCAGGTAAGGTATCTGGTGGCTATGGGTGGAGTCGAACCACCGACCTTCGCATTATGAGTGCGTTTCGGGCCCTTTTTTAATCAATTTCTTACGCGCCAGGTTGCTGTTTTTCCACGTTTTCGACAAACCCCGACCAGTCCCGACCGGTCGAACTGCTGCACTCTGCTGCAGCACCAGTGCAGCAGTGCAGCGACCCTCGCATCTGCCATACTTCCAAGGCTACCCCCTGGCACGGAGAGCGCCGTGGAGTTCCTCGTCGTACTCGGGTTCATCATCTGGAACATGTGGGCCAACGAGGACCGACCCGCCCGGATGGCTGTCTGCAACCTCATCACCCTGGCTCTGGTTTTCGGCCTGATGCTCGGCCTATGACCGGGCTCGACTGCATCCTCGATGACGGCCTGGCCTGGGCGCTGACCGCCGCTACCGTGATCCCGGCCTTCGCCGCGGGGCTGGCCACCTTTATGGGCCTAGATGCTCTGGGCAAGCGACGCCACGCCCTAACCCACCGGCACTATGTCTACCAGCTTGCCGGCATAGGTCTAGGCGTGTTCGTCGTCTTCCCCGTCACTGGCTCGATTATCGGCACCGCGCTGCGCGAATGGGCCTGCTCGACGCTCTAGCGGTAGCGTAGCTGCTGGTCGCGCTCATAGGCCCGGGCGCTGATGGCTTTGCCTGCCGGTCACGCTCCAGCGCATACCACCTGCGCCCTAAGGACGTCGCACTTCGGACTGAAAGCGCCTCCCACACCCCACCTGGCGTGAATTCCCCCGGGATATAGTCCTGGGTAAACGGGGCCTAGATAGGCCAAGGCGCCTATTGCCCTTCTTCCACCGAGACGGTTCCGAATGCGCTAGGCTGAGCATACGAGGTCGACCCGGGCATCCAGACTCTTTGGAGGCGCCCTTAATAACCACAATAACCACGGACGAAAGGAACCAAGGGAGGAGCACATGGACCGTCTCCGTTCGCTCTCGATGCTCATCGGCGGATGCTTGCTGGCTATGTCCATGCACTCGGCACCCGCGGCAGATTCGGCACAACGCCTCCTCTTTGAGGCTGCGTGGCGAGGCGACCTCGAAGGCGCAATGGAAGCGCTTGAGGCAGGCGTCAACATCAATGCTCGGGACGAGGAAGGCTGGACCGCCCTCATG
>NZ_JAJNRD010000129.1:0-332 GCF_022228055.1 Halorhodospira sp. 9621 | reverse complement strand
CCCGGCCTTCGAGCGACTACTCGGTTATCGCGCCAACCAACTTGCAGGTGCCCCCTTCCATGACCGTTTCGTCCCCGAGCGCCACCGGGAGGCGATGCAGGCAGGCATGCGCCACTTCCGGGAGTCCGGCGGCAAAACCCGCGTGGGCCAACAGACCGAAGTCGTGGCCATCCACCGCGACGGACATGAGATCGCCCTGGAGCTGACCCTGGCACCCGTACAGATTGCCGGGCGCTGGCACGCGGCGGGGATCCTGCGCGATATCAGTGAGCGTCGAGCCCTGGAAGAGGAGCGCCAACGTACGCTGGAGGACCAAAGGATGTTCCTCGCCG
>NZ_JAJNRD010000128.1:0-332 GCF_022228055.1 Halorhodospira sp. 9621 | reverse complement strand
GAGGTTCTTGAAGTCCTGATCGTAGTCGGGGGTCTGCTGGCTCATCGGGTGTTTCTGTCATCCAGTGGGAATCGAGCGGGTCCCGGCTGTGCTCGAGCCGGAACAGGGCATGGACCAGGTTGTGCAGTTCCGCGGAGCTGTCCTGCTCGAGCAGCGCCTTCTCATCGAGGGTGAGGTAGCGCATCTGCGGCCGGTAGGTCTCCAGCCCGCCGGGGACGTGCTGGATCAGTGCCTCGATTTCGGCCGCCGCCGACCAGTCCGGAGGGTCAGCGTACCACGCTCGCCTCGGGGGTCTGGAGCATGGGCACCTTCGCGATCTGTGTGGGTAACAC
>NZ_JAJNRD010000127.1:0-340 GCF_022228055.1 Halorhodospira sp. 9621 | reverse complement strand
GGCCACTGCGGAGCGCGCGGGTTGCACCTCCGTTATCACGCGCAACGTCAAGGATTTCGCCGGATCGCCCGTACCCGTGCTGACACCGCAGGAATTCCTCCTGCGTTAAGGGCGGTTCTCCGGCCGGCTCAGGGCCTCCATCGCCGAGAGGGTCGACTCCAACAGGTCTGGACACGGTAGGTGAACGGTCATCCAGGGCGCAGCGAAGCGCCCGCGGTGTCGAGCTGGTGCTTACCACCGGCCGTCTCACCGTCGCCCGAGCCGCTCGACCCACAGTGGATGATAGAAACACCTGATGAGCCAGGAGACCCCCGACTACGACCAGGACTTCAAGAACCTG
>NZ_JAJNRD010000126.1:0-355 GCF_022228055.1 Halorhodospira sp. 9621 | reverse complement strand
GGATGGTTCCGTCCACAACCGGAGGGCGGATCTCTACCGGCGTGGCTGCTTCGTTCTGGAATCGAAGAAGATCAGGGCTGGAGAGAACACCACCGGCTGGGACAAGGCGCTCAAGCGGGCATTTGAACAGGCCCAGGGCTACGTTCGTGCGCTGCCCGCGTGGGAAGGTCGGCCACCGTTTATCCTGGTGGTCGATGTAGGGCAGGTCATTGAGTGCTACTCGGAGTTCTCCCGCAGCGGCGGCAACTACGTCCCTTACCCAAGCCCCACTCAACACCGAATCCGCCTGGAGGATCTTCGGGATCCAGAGGTCCGAGAGCGCCTTCGGCTTGTCTGGCTCGACCCGGACGCGCTC
>NZ_JAJNRD010000125.1:0-355 GCF_022228055.1 Halorhodospira sp. 9621 | reverse complement strand
AGATGGCTCCGTGCACAACCGCAGGGCGGATCTCTACCGGCGCGGCTGCTTCGTGCTGGAATCGAAGAAGATCAGGGCTGGGGAGAACACCACCGGCTGGGACAAGGCCCTCAAGCGGGCGTTTGAGCAAGCCCAGGGTTACGTTCGGGCGCTGCCAGCGTGGGAGGGTCGGCCACCGTTCATCCTGGTGGTCGATGTGGGGCAGGTCATCGAGTGCTACTCGGAGTTTTCACGTAGCGGCGGCAACTACGTCCCGTACCCCAGCCCAGCTCAACACAGAATCCGCCTAGAGGATCTTCGGGATCCAGAGGTCCGCGAGCGCCTTCGGCTCGTATGGCTCGACCCGGACGCGCTA
>NZ_JAJNRD010000124.1:0-370 GCF_022228055.1 Halorhodospira sp. 9621 | reverse complement strand
TTCTGGTGGTCGATGATGAGCCCACGAACATCCAGGCGCTTGGCAACGCCCTGAAGGACGACTACCGGGTTCAGGTGGCCAACTCCGGCGACGGGGCGTTGGCCATGCTACAAGCGCCGAATCGACCGAAACCGGATCTGATCCTCCTCGACATCCAGATGCCGGGCCTTGATGGCTACGAGGTTTGCCGGCGCCTCAAGGCGGATCCGCAGACGCGTGGTATCGATGTCATCTTTGTCTCGGCACGTGATGCGGCCAGTGATGAGGAATACGGCCTGAGTCTCGGCGCGGTGGACTACATCACCAAGCCGTTTTCACCGGCGATTGTCCGCGCACGAGTGGACACCCACATGCGCCTTCGACACAAGAC
>NZ_JAJNRD010000123.1:0-392 GCF_022228055.1 Halorhodospira sp. 9621 | reverse complement strand
CCCGAGCCGGAGTTCTTTGTCTTCGACGATGTCCGCTGGGGCGCCGACATGAGCGGCACCTTCTACAAGATTGACTCGGAGGAAGCCGGTTGGAACTCCGAGCGGGTCTACAAGGATGGCAACATCGGCCACCGCCCCGGCGTGAAGGGCGGTTACTTCCCGGTCCCGCCGGTGGACTCGCTGCACGACATCCGCGCTGCCATGTGCCAGGCCATGGAAGAGATGGGCCTGGAGCCGGAGGTCCACCACCACGAGGTGGCCACCGCCGGGCAGTGCGAGATCGGTGTCGCCGCCCGCACCCTGGTCAAGAAGGCCGACGAGCTGCAGACGCTCAAGTACTGCGTGCACAACGTCGCCCACGCCTACGGCAAGACCGCCACCTTCATGCCCAA
>NZ_JAJNRD010000122.1:0-393 GCF_022228055.1 Halorhodospira sp. 9621 | reverse complement strand
CGATCAGCGCGTCCATGGCGCGCAGCAGCTGGGCGTAGTGGAGGTCTCGGGTGTCGACTCCAGGCAGATGCACGCGCTCGAGCCAGCGCAGCACGCCAAGTTTGCTGCTCGGGTCGCAGAGCCGGTTGAAGACTAGCAGCCGAACAACCGCCTCCAGGTCGAACTCGCGGTACGAGGACCGGAACGCGCGGCGTAGGGCGCGATCGAAACCCAGCTCCTGCCAGAGTTCGGTCAGCAGCCACGCCGGGCCGAGCGAACGGGCCGGGTCAAAACGCACGCCATCAGCGTCTACGCCCTCCATGCCGGCGTGGCGCTGAAGGCTCTGGATCAGGCCTTCGATCTTCTCTTGGGTCGCCGGCTGATCCGCGCGGCCGAGCTGGGCGACCTGTCGGT
>NZ_JAJNRD010000121.1:0-402 GCF_022228055.1 Halorhodospira sp. 9621 | reverse complement strand
CACGATGGCATCGAGTGCGGCGGCGGTGATCGCCTGGAATTTGGCTTCAGCGGCCTGATGCGCCTGTTCGAGATGGCGTCTATCGGTAATGTCCTCGAGGATATGGACGGAGTATCGGTAGGCTCCTTGTCCGTCCCGAGCGACATACGAGCGCGATAGGAAGGACCGGCCATCTGGCACAGAGAACTCCTCGGCGATCTCTGAACAGCCGGTCTCGGAAGCACTGTAATTTCCGGCCAACACCTTGCCCATCGCCGACTGACAGTCGGGCAGGGGGCCTTCGCCACGGGGGAAGAAGTGCCAGTAAGTTTGGCCGATCACCTCATCGAGCGTGGCGCCGGCCTCTCGGAGGTAGGCGCGATTCGCCCGCAGGATGCGAAACTCCTGATCGTGGATGAAGAC
>NZ_JAJNRD010000120.1:0-416 GCF_022228055.1 Halorhodospira sp. 9621 | reverse complement strand
AAAGACGCCTACGGCAAGCAGCGGCGCATCGAGCACCGCGGCAAGTACCTTCGGGCGAGTCGTACTGGCGGCGTAGCGCTGCGCGCCCAGGCGCGGGCGGCCGGTGTGAATCTGACGGCGAACACCCGGCGCGGTGTCCGCGCCTCGGTCACGCCGGCGAAGAACACCCAGGTGGCGCTGCAAAACGGCCGGTTCATCCTGCGCGGGCGCTACGGCAAGGGGCCGACCAAGCTGAATCTGTCCAAAAGCGGGGCGAGCGTCTCGACGCGCAACCGGCTCGGCTCGTTCAACTGGTTCCGCCCCAACCGCTCCTCAGCGAAGGTCTTCGGTGTCCAGGTCCGCGGGCAGAAGGCGGCGCAGCTGCAGATGGTCTACATGGTCTTCGCCGCGCTCGTCGGCGGCGTGCAGCTGCTCTT
>NZ_JAJNRD010000012.1:0-75701 GCF_022228055.1 Halorhodospira sp. 9621 | reverse complement strand
GGTGTCGTGCATCTCCTTGCCGCGGGTGTCGGTGAAGCGCAGATCGACGAACTTCACGTCCTCATCCTTGATGAGCTTGAGTACGTCCTTACCGGTTGCAGCCATGGGGTTCCACCTCCGAATCGGCTAATCAATGTTCCCCAGCTGGGGCTCACGAAGGTGGTAGCAATCCCTGTGCCAGCTTCCGGGATTCCCGCCCAGACGGGGCCTTATGATGGTGCAGCCGAGCGGGATGGAGGCCCGGTTGCACCATCGTGATGCAACCGGGCACGAGTGCGCACTCTCATAGTGCGACCCGGGAGGGGCTCTCCCGGGGCCAGGCGCTATCGCAGTTCCTGTAGCTCGTCTCGCGTCTCACGCAGCATCTCGCCGAGCACGCCCAGCATACGGACATCGTGCTCGGCCAGGGCATCCGGACACTCGCGCTGAATCGCCACACGAATGCTGCTCTCGCGAATGCCCTTGCGCTGGTAACGCTCGTCGAGCGCTGTGATGGCTTCTTGCTGCTGCTCGAAGGGCATGTCGTCGGCGTTGCGGATGTAGTCGCAGTAATCGGCAGCCAGCGTGCCAGCGTCACCACCGCTGCACGCGGCCATCAGGGCGCCTGCAATCCCCAGGCACCCTGCTCCGACCCAACGCCGAAGCCGACGGGACATGGCAACCTCCTGTTACTGATCCACCGAACGCTTGAGCGGCGCCCCAGGCTTGAAGCGGACGTTCATGCCGGCGGGGATGTCGATCAACTCCCCCGTCTGCGGGTTGCGCCCTTGCCGCTCGGGGCGCGCGACCACGGCGAACTTGCCAAACCCGGGGATCGAGACATCCTCCCCGCTCGCCAGGCTCTCCTCGATGCCCGTAAAGACAGCATTGACCGCATCTGTGGCGACACGCTTGGAGACCCCGGTTTCGGCTGCGACCTTGTCAGCCAGATCGGCTTTGTTCATGCGCTACTCTCCGGTTTGTTACAGATTGGGAATTGGGCGTTCCGATTCTAGCCCAGGCCCGCCGGGGACGGGCAGCGGACCTAGGCGACCAGCTCGTCGATCCCCTGATTGGCCAGGGCATCGGCGCGTTCATTCTCGGCGTGACCGGCGTGGCCGCGCACCCAGCGCCACTCGACCCGATGGTAGGCCGCCAGCTCATCGAGCCGCTGCCACAGATCCTGGTTGAGCACGGGCTTGCGCGAGGCAGTTCGCCACCCCCGGCGCTTCCAGCCGTCCAGCCACTCGGTGATCCCACGGCGCACGTACTGCGAGTCGGTGGTCAGAACCACGCGGCAGGGCCGCTCTAGGGCCTCCAGGGCCCGGATCGCCGCGGTGAGCTCCATGCGGTTGTTGGTGGTCTCCGGCTCCCCGCCGTAGAGTTCACGCTCATGCTCGCCGTAGCGCAGCAGCACGCCCCACCCACCGGGGCCGGGATTGCCCCGACACGCGCCGTCCGTGAATGCCTCGACCACACCGCGCTGCTCGGTCACGCACTACCTCCTCGATTCAGGGCCTGCACGCGGACCCGTCCCGCCGGATGCGCTGCACCGACGCGAGCCCCTCGGCCCACGCGCTCGACCAGGGTATGCCCCCGTAGCGATCCCGGCTCCCGCCGCACCGCTACGGTCATCTGTACGCCGGCGGCAAAGCGCCCGAGCCGGCGGAGCCTATCCTCCCACGGATCCAGTCGCTTTTGCAGGCGTTCACCCTGCATGGGCAACCGAAAACAGAGCGAGTGACGCGCCAGCGTCTCGAACCCGCAACGCCGCAGGTGGACCCCCACGCTGGACGCCGGCCACTGCCGCCCGCACCACGGGGCCCGGGATGACCGGCACCAACCCCACAACCGACAAACGCCCCACAACCCCAACGGATTGAAGGTCAGCACGACCAACCGCCCCTCGGGGGCCAGCACTTGGTACGCCTCGGAAAGCACGGCCGCCGGCTCTTCACCGAACTCGAGGACGTGACTGAGGATCACGGCATCGACGCTGTGGCCGCGAAACGGCAGCTGCTGGGGGGTTGCCACTAGATCGCCCCCGGGCCCCACCCGCCACTGCCGGACGGTGGGGGCCAAAGGCAACGGATGTGCAACCGGACCGATGCAGACCGTATCGCCAATCCCCAAATGCGCCAGGGCGTCGGCCACGGCCCCGCGCTCGGCAGCACCGACCCGCTGCCCCAACGGTGTGCCGTACCAGGCGTGAAGGTTCTGCATGTGCCCCCCCGTGGCGCGCATTCTTTCAGGTCCAACCTTACCCGAGCACTGCACTGAACTCATCTGCTCGCCCCCTCCGGCGCCCCGGAGAAACGCTGCGGCCGCGGGGGGTTTGCCGCACGGGCTTGACACGGTAGGATGCTCGGCGATGATTAGCGCCGAACCCCTCGCGGCACTTGCCGATAATTACATCTGGATGGCCCGGGACCACGCGGGCGCCGCCGCGATCGCCGTGGATCCAGGCGACGCCGAGGTGGTCGCGGCTTGGCTGAACGACCACCGCCTTCGCCTTGCCGGCATCCTGGTCACCCACCACCACGGCGATCACACCGCCGGCGTGGCGGAGTTGGCCGAACGGCACCAAGTGCCCGTGTTCGGCCCCGCTGGTGAGGCGATCCCGGCTGTCAACCACCCGGTCTCCGGCGGGGATCACTTCGCCCTGGATGGTTTCGGTGACTTCCGGGTACTGGACTGCCCCGGGCACACGGCCGGGCACATCGCCTACCTCTGGGACGGTCACCTGTTCAGTGGCGACACCCTCTTCGCCGGGGGCTGCGGCCGAGTCTTCGAGGGCACGGCCGGGCAGATGCACGCCTCCCTGCAGCGCCTCGCCGGACTGCCGGCCGATACCCGGGTCTGCTGCGGGCACGAATACACCGTCAAAAACCTGGAATTCGCCCACCGGGCTGATCCGGACAACGAACGGCTGGCCCAGCGCCTGCAGGCGGCGCGGCATGCCCGCGCCGCGGGACAGCCTACGGTCCCGTCGACGCTGGCCGAGGAGCTGGCCACCAATCCGTTCCTGCGCGCGGATCGCCCGGAGCTGCGCCGTTCGGCTCAGGACTGGTGCGGCAAAGACCTGGAGCAGGCGGATCACGTCTTCGCCGCGCTGCGGCAGTGGAAAGACGCCAGCTGAGGCCCGGCCACCGCCGGTACCGAGCAATCAAGAACAACAACCCGGACCTTGGGGGCATGACCGTGGACGTGAAACGGACAGCTGCCGGAGCGTTGACCGCGCTTTCTGTCACCGCCTGCACCAGCTTTGACTCGCGCACCTTTGTCCATGATCTGCACGGTCCGGAAGCGGACGGCCGGGACATCCCGGCCTGGGTGCGGGACCTGGAGACCGAAACCCTGGAAGCCGGCCTGGGTCGCCCCTTCGAACTGACACCGGACTATGACTACCAGCCCGGCCACTACACCCGCACCGTACCCGACTACCCCCTGCAGGTCTGGGACAGGCTGCGCACCTCGTTCCGGATCGACCGCTACGAGAACGAACGGGTCGAGCGCGAACTGCAGCTCTTCGCGGGCCGCGATGCTTATTTCGAGGCGGTCGGCCGGCGGGCCGAGCCGTACCTTCACTACATCCTCGACGAGCTCGAGGAGCGCGATCTCCCCGCCGAACTGGTCGCGCTCGCCATCGTCGAAAGCGGGTTCCGCCCCTTCGCTTACTCCCACGGTCGGGCAGCCGGCATCTGGCAATTCATCCCGAGTACCGGACGTTTCTTCGGCCTGGAGATGAACTACTGGTACGACGGCCGACGGGATCTGGTTGCCTCCACGGACGCGGCCCTGGACTACCTGGAGCGGCTCAACGAGGCGTTCGATGGCGACTGGCTGCTGGCCATGGCCGCCTACAACGCCGGCCAAGGTAACGTGCGGGCCGCCATACAGCGAGCCCGCGCCGAGGGCAAGGACCCCAACTACTGGAACCTGCAGCTGCCTGCCGAGACGATGCGCTACGTCCCGCGCATACTGGCGATCCGGGATATCCTTCAGGATCCCGAGGCCCACGACGTGGCACTGCCAAACATCCCCAACAAGCCGCGCATCCGGGTGGTCGAGGCGGACCGCCAGATCGACCTGGCGCTGGCCGCCGAACTCGCCGATATCTCCATCGACCGGCTCTACATCCTCAACCCCGGTCTCAACCGCTGGGCCACGGCCCCGGAAGGGCCGCATCGCCTGGTACTCCCCAAGGAGAACGCGGACCGGTTCGAGCGGGAACTCGCCGCCATGGACCCGGAGGACTTTGTCGAGTGGCGCCGCCACCGCATCGAATCCGGCGAGACACTGACCCACGTCGCCAACCAGTACAACGTCACCGTCGAGCTGCTACGGGATATCAACGGGCTGCGCGGCGATACCGTGCGCGCCGGCGACCACCTCTACGTCCCCGTCTCCAGCCGCCCGCCCAGCGAGTACTCGCTGAGCGCTGCCAATCGCCTGGAGGCGCTGCAGAATCGGGAGCGCCAGGGCGAACGGCGCGAGCATACGGTGCAGGCGGGCGAGACGCTGTGGGACATCGCCCGCACTTACAATGTCGGGGTCAAGGAGCTGGCACGCTGGAATGGGATGGCGCCCGGGGACACCCTGCGGCCGAGCCAGGAGCTGGTCGTCTGGGTCGAGGGAGACGTCATGCAGGCCGCCGGCGGTCCCGGCGACAGCAGCACCCAGTCGGTCACCTACACGGTCCGCCAGGGGGACTCGCTGGCCCGGATTGCGCAGCGCTTCAACGTTAACGTCGGGGATATCAAGCGCTGGAACGGGATTTCGGAAGGCTCTTATCTACATCCCGGGGACCAGCTGAAGCTGGAAGTCGACGTTACGCAGCAAAGCAGCAGCCTTTAGCAGCACAGTGGGACCAGGTGTTGGCCCAAGGCCAGGCGCTGGGGCCTTGAGGCTCCGGGCACCGCGGCGCAGCCGTCGTTAGCGCTGCGCCCCCTCCTCCTCGCGCTCCGGGAGGGTGATGTTCAGCTCCAGAACCTCGTGCGGCCCGTCGCGCTCGACATCCACCCGCACCGCGTCCGGGTCGACCGTCACGTAGCGGCGAACCACCTCCAGCAGCTCCTGACGCAGCATAGGCAGGTAATCCGGTCCGCCACGCTCGGCCCGCTCATGGGAGACGATGATCTGCAGCCGCTCCTTGGCGACGCTGGCGCTGCCGCGCCGGCTTCGCCGCCGCTCACGAAAGTAGTCGGCGATCCCCATAGCCTTCATTAACCTCCAAACATCCGGCCAAACAGCCCGCGGCGCTCCGCCTGCAGGAACCGGTGGGGCCGATCCTCGCCCAGGTAGCGAGCGATGGCGTCGTCGTAGGCCTGCCCGGCGTCCTCGCCCTCTTCCAGCACCACCGGAATCCCGGCGTTCGATGCATTGAGCACGGACTGCGACTCCGGGATCACGCCGAGCAGATTGATGGCGAGGATCTCCTGGACATCCTCGACACTGAGCATGTCCCCCTTCTTGACCCGTTGCGCATCGTAACGGGTCAACAGCAGATGCTCCCGCACCGGATCGTCGCCCTGCTCCGCCCGCCGCGTCCGGCTGGCAAGCAACCCGAGGACGCGGTCGGAGTCGCGCACCGAGGAAACCTCGGGGTTGGTCACCACGATGGCGTCATCGGCGTGATACGAGGCCAGATGCGCCCCACGCTCGATACCCGCCGGCGAATCGCAGATGATGTAATCGAACTCCGCCCGCAACTCATCGAGCACGCGCTCGACCCCATCCGGGGTCAGCGCGTCCTTGTCCCGGGTCTGAGACGCCGGCAGGATCGACAGGTTCGACAGCCGCTTGTCCTTGATCAGGGCCTGATTCAGCCGCGCATCCCCGTTGATCACGTTAACGAAATCGAACACCACCCGGCGCTCGCAGCCCATCACCAGATCCAGGTTGCGCAGGCCGACATCGAAATCGACCACCGCGGTCCGATGGCCGGCCCTGGCGAGCCCGGCCGCCAGCGAGGCAGCCGTGGTCGTCTTGCCGACCCCGCCCTTGCCCGATGTTATGACGACAATCCTCGACACGCGTGCTCCCCCGTCGTGATTACTATTTTCCGAAGGCCTCAATCCGCAGGCCTGAGTGCTCATCCAGGTGGACGCGAGCCGGGCGGCCGATCAGATCGGTGGCGATCCGCTCATTGACCTGGTATTCGCCGGCCACGGAGACCAGCTCCGCTTCCAGTCCCTGACAAAAGATACTCGCCCCGGCGTTGCCTTGCACCCCGGCGAGTGCGCGGCCTCGCAGCGCACCATAGATGTGGATGTCGCCGTCGGCCAGGACCTCGGCCCCCGGTCCCACCGGACCGAGCACCACTAGACTGCCTCCGCGCGCATAGATCTGCTGCCCGGAGCGCACCGGCGTCTCGATCACCCGTGTGGGCGCGGGCGCGGTAGCCGACGGGGCAGGTGTGGCCTCGCGCCGCGCAGGCCGTCCAACCGCCTGCCCGCCGGTGTCCCGCTCCTCCTCGGCGGGCAACACCCCCAGCCCGGCGGACTCGAGCCGCGCCGGATCCACACCGTTACCACGCACCGCCACGGGGGCAGCGCCCAGAGCCCGCATCTCGCGGGTCAGACGCTGCAGATCCAGCGCCCCGCCGTCAACCCCATCGAGATCGAGAAGCATAGGCGCCCCGCGCAGCAGGCGGGGCGCCTCCTCGAGCTTTGCGGTCAACTGCCCGATCAGGGCATCGACATCGGTGGTCAGGACCCGGACCACCGTTAGCGTCGCCATGCGTCCCTTGAGTTCGAAGGCCTCCGACGACGATGCATCCGGGGGTCTTGATGCCATGGTCACCCTCTTCAGCCGGCCAGCAGGTTGTTGACACGCCGGACATAGGCCGCCGGATCCTCAAGCTGCCCGCCTTCGGCGAGCAGGGACTGCTCGTAGAGGGTCAGGGCCCAGTCCTCGAAGCGCTGCCCCGATTCTGCCCCCAGCCGCTCGATCACCGAGTGATCCGGGTTGATCTCCAGCGCCGGCTTGCCGGTGGGCAGCTGGTGGCCGGCAGCCTGCAGCAGACGCTGCATGCCCATGCCAAAGTCATACTCGCCGACCACCAGGCAGGTCGGCGAGTCCGTCAGCCGGTGGCTGACCCGAACCTCGCTGACCCGCTCCCCCAGGGACGCCTGCAGACGCTGGCACAGCTCTTGGCAGGCCTGCTCCTTCTCCTCGCGAGCCTCCTTGTCGCCCTCCTCACCAAGGGCCTCCAAGTCCAGCTCACCCTTGGCCACCGAGGCCAGCTGCTTACCATCGTACTCATGCAGGTGGGCCACCAGCCACTCGTCCACCGGATCTGGCAAGAGCAAGACCTCGATACCGTGGCGCCGGAAGATCTCCAGGTGGGGGCTATTGCGCGCGGCGTTGAAGCTCTCCGCCGTCACGTAGTAGATCTTCTCCTGGCCCTCCTTCATCCGGGCGACATAGTCGTCCAGGCTCACGTCGGGGGTCTCTTTCTCCTCGTGCGTCGAGGAGAAGCGCAGCAGCCGGGCGATGCGCTCCCGATTACCGGGATCTTCGGCAACGCCCTCCTTGAAGACCCGGCCGAAGGCCTGCCAGAACGCGGCGTAATCTTCCGGCTCGTTCTTGGCCATGCGCTCGAGACGGTCGAGGATACGCTTGACCGAGGCCGAGCGCAGCGAGCTGATCATCGGGTTGTGCTGGAGCATCTCGCGGGAGATGTTCAGCGGCAGGTCATCGGAATCGATGACGCCCCGCACGAAGCGCAGGTAGCGCGGCAGCAGGTGCTCGGTGTCCTCGGTGATGAACACCCGCCGGACGTAGAGCTTGACCCCGTGCGCGGGCTTCTGCTCGTAGAGGTCGAACGGCGGCCGCTTGGGAATGTAGAGCAGCGAGACGTAGGACTGCCGCCCCTCGACGTGGTTGTGGATCCAGGTCAGGGGATCGTCGAAGTCGTGGGCAACGTGCTTGTAGAGTTCGCGGTAGTCCTCGTCCGAGACCTCGCTCTTCGGCCGCATCCAAAGCGCCGAGGCCCGGTTGACGATTTCCCGGCCTGGCTCCTCCGCCCCTTCGCCGGAGTCGTCGTCCGAGGCCGTGCTCGGCACGGGCATCTCGATCGGCACCGAGATATGATCGGAGTACTTGCGGATGATCTGCCGCAGGCGCATGCCGTCACAGAATTCCTGTTGCGCCTCGGGCAGATGCAGCACCACGGCCGTCCCCCGTTCGGAGCGCTCGATGGTGTCTACCGTGTAGGAGCCCTGGCCGTCGGATACCCAGCGCACGCCCTCGCCCGCGGGCGCGCCGGCCTTGCGGGTGTAGACCTCGACCCGGTCGGCGACCACGAAGGCCGAGTAGAACCCGACCCCGAACTGCCCGATCAGCTGCGCGTCCTTGTGCTGATCACCGGTGAGCTGCTCGAGAAAACGGCGGGTTCCCGAATGGGCGATGGTCCCGAGGTTCTCGATCACGTCGTCCCGGCTCATGCCGATGCCGTTGTCCGCCACCGTGATGGTGCGTGCCTCGGAATCGAAGTCGACACGGATCTTGAGCTCAGGGTCGCCTTCGTAGAGGGCCTCTTGCTGGAGTGCCTCGAAGCGGAGCTTGTCGATGGCATCCGAAGCGTTGGAGATGAGCTCGCGGAGGAAGACCTCCCGATTCGAGTACACCGAGTGGATCATCAGGCTCAGCAGCTGCTGAACCTCGGCCTGGAATTCGAGGGTCTCGCTCTGCGTACCTGCGCTCATGGGTGGGGTCCCCTCCTCCTCTCGTTGAACACGTGGATCCGCGCGCCGGAGCACGGCGTCGACGGCCTGCGTCGTCCGGATGTGGGACCTTCTGCGCGGCTTTTCAAGGGGACGGACCACGAGGCGCCGACGCCCGTTGCTCGCGCTCCAGCAACCACGCCTTGAACTGCGTCAAATGGCCCTGTCGGGCACCGGCGTAACCACCGCTGCCCCGAAGCCCCACCACCCGGTGGCAGGGGACAAGCAGAGGGAGCGGGTTGGCCCGGCACCCGGCACCGACGGCACGCGGAGAGGTCCCGAGCCGCCGTGCTAGCGCCCCGTAGGAAACCGTCTGCCCCGGCTGCAGCTCGAGCAGGGCGTCACGCAGGCACGCCTGAAACGGGGTAGCGGTCGGCGCCCGCGGGAGCCGCGCCGGACCGGCAGGGTGCTGCTCCCACGACTCTAGGCAGCGCACCACGCGAAGGGCCTGCGGATCAGCGGTCTCGTCCGGTGCCGGCGCGAGAGCATTCACCGAGACCGCCACACGGGCCACGCGCCCCTGCGCGTCCAGGAACACCCCCAGCCAGAGGCCACCGAGCCGTGCCACCCCGTGCGGAGCGGGACCACTGCTCACGGCCCTCGGCCCGGCTCGCTCAGAAGAGGTCCGGAGACTCGCCGTCCTCGAGCTTGGTGCGCGGGCGCAGGGCCACATCCCGGCTCGGGATGTAATCGCCGGTCACCATCTCCTTGTAGCTGCTGCCCGGCCCAACCATCGGGAACACGCCAGCATCGGGATCGATCATCACCTCGAGGAAGGCCGGCCCGGGGAACTCGACAAAGGCTCGCAGGGCCTCCTCAAGCTCCGCCTTATCGGCGACCCGGCGGGCGAATTCATAGCCGTCGGCCTCCGCCGCCTTGATGAAGTCCTTGCGGTGCAGCGACTTGTCCGACCCGGAAAAACGATCGCCGAAGTAGAGCTTCTGCCACTGCCGGACCATACCGTCGCCGACGTTGTTCAGCGACAGGATCTTGACCGGCAGGTCGTAGGTCGTGGCCGTCTCCAGCTCGCCAAGGTTCATGCGCAGCGAGCCATCGCCATCGACATCGATGACCATCCGGTCCGGACGCCCGAGATAGGCGCCAATGGCCGCCGGCAGGCCAAAGCCCATGGTGCCCAGGCCGCCAGAGGTCAGCCACTGGCGCGGACCGCGGAAGTCGCAGTACTGCGCAGCCCACATCTGGTGCTGGCCGACGCCGGTGGCGATGATCGCCTCCCCCGCCGTCAGCTCGTTGAGTTTCTCGAGGACGTAGTGGGGCTGGATCAGCGCGCTGTCGCGATCGTAGTTCATCGGATGGCGCTCGCGCAGACCGCGGACGTGCTCGAGCCAGGCGTCGAAGCGAGGCTCGAACCCCATGGATTCCCCATAGCGCAGCAGCTGGCGCAGGCTACGCCCGGCCTCGCCGACGTGCGCCCAGTCAACCCCCTTGACCTTGCCGATCTCGGCGGCATCGATATCGATGTGGGCGATCTGCTCGGCGAGCGGCGCGAACTCCTCCACCTTGCCGGCCACACGGTCATCGAAGCGCGCGCCGACCGCGATGAGGAAATCGCAGTCCTCGACAGCGTAATTGGCGTAGGCCGTCCCGTGCATGCCGAGCATGCCCAGATAGAGATCGTCGGTGGTATCCATCGCGCCCAGCCCCATCAGGGTGCTGACCACCGGGATCCCGAACGTTTGTGCGAAGTCGCGCAGCTCCTGATGGGCCTCACCGTTGACCACGCCGCCGCCGACGTAGAGCAGCGGCCGCCGGGAGTGCTCGAGCATCTCCATGAAGGCGCGGCACTTGCGGTCCGAGAGCTTGGCCGAGCGCAGGGACTCCATGCGCTGACGATAACCGCGCACCTCCAGAACCCCTTCGCCCCGGAACTCGCCGATCCAGTTCTGCATATTCTTGGGCACATCGACTACGACCGGACCGGGACGTCCGGAGCGGGCCACCTCGAAGGCGGTGCGCACCGTGGCCTCGAGCTGCTCCGGGTCGGTGACCAGGAAGACGTGCTTGGCACAACTGCCCATGATGTTGACGATGGGCGCCTCCTGGAAGGCGTCGGTCCCCATGGCGTGGGTCGGCACCTGGCCGGTGATCGCCACGACCGGCACCGAGTCGGCCATGCAGTCGCGAATCGGGGTCACCGTGTTCGTCGCCCCAGGGCCCGAGGTCACCAGGAAGCAGCCCACCTTACCGGTGGCGCGCGCATAGCCGGCCGCCATGAACCCCGCACCCTGCTCGTTGGCGGGGACGATCAGCCGAATGGGGTCCTCTTCTTCGCCGGCCTGTTGCTCCTTCCGGCGGCGCTCGTTGTACTTGAAGATGGCGTCGTAAGTGGGAAGGATCGCGCCGCCGCTGTAGCCGAAGAGCGTATCCACCCCCTCCTGCGCCAGGACCTCTACAATGATTTCACCGCCGCTCATGGTCTTGCCGGCAAGCGGATGGCGGGTTGCGTCGGTCTCTGCCTGGGGGTTGACGATTGCGGTATCCATTTTCCTCACGGCTCTTCGGCCTCTCGATTGCTCCACGAACACTGCAAGCGGGCGCGCCGGGCGACGCGACCGCCGCGGGGTACGTACACCGGTGGACCGGATATCCTACGCCGCCACCTGCCTGTTCAGCAAGGATACTCTGCCCCGGAAACGCCGCCCGGCACCGCGAACGAGGCGATCACTCCGGGGCGGCTTCCTCATCGAGCTGCAGTGCCACCGAGTTAATGCAATAACGCAGCTGGGTCGGTGGCGGACCATCGGCGAAGACGTGCCCCAGGTGAGCGTCACAGGTCGCGCACAGGACTTCTTCTCGGACCATGCCGAGGGAACGGTCTTCCCGGATCACGATCTGGTCATCGTCGACCGGTGCCCAGAAGCTGGGCCACCCGGTACCGGACTCGAACTTGGTGCGCGAGGAGAACAGCGCTGAGTTACAGCACACGCACCGATACACCCCGGACCGATCACAGTGGTAATAGGCCCCGCTGAACGGTGTCTCGGTGCTGCCCCGCCTGGTCACCGCAAACTGCTCCGGCGTCAGCAGTTCCCGCCACTCCGCCTCGCTCTTGTCGATCTTGGCCACACGTCACCCCTTCGATCTACCGCCGTGCCCGGACCCGGACGGGCTACACCGTCCCATCCACTTCCCTTCAACATAACGGGGGATGGCGCCGCCGACCACCCAGGTGCCATCCACCGGCCACGGCGCTATATTGAGAGGATGACATCCGCACGGGAGCATGTACCCCATGGCAGCCAGAGCGGTCCATGAACTACCCAACGAAGTCGAGGTCGTCGAGCACCAGTGGATCACCATGCGCGACGGCACCCGTCTTTCGGCGCGCATCTGGAAGCCCGCCGGAGCGGAGCGGAACCCGGTCCCGGCGGTGCTCGAATTCATTCCCTACCGCAAGCGCGATATCAAGCGCATGCGCGACACGCAGATCCACCACTACTTCGCGGCCCACGGCCACGCCGGGGTGCGGGTCGACCTGCGTGGCAGCGGGGACTCCGAAGGGGTCCTGACCGACGAGTACCTGCTGCAGGAGCAGGAGGATGCCGAGGACATCCTGCGCTGGCTCGCCGAGCAGCCCTGGTGTACCGGGGACGTGGGGATGATGGGCATCTCCTGGGGGGGCTTCAACGCCCTTCAGGTGGCCGCCCGCAGGCCGCCGCAGCTCAAGGCCGTGATCGCCGTCGCAGCCACGGATGATCGCTACGCCGACGACGTCCACTACAAGGGCGGCTGCCTGCTCAACGACAACCTGTCGTGGGCATCGGTGATGTTCGCCTTCAACTCCATGCCACCCGACCCGAAGATTGTCGGCGACCGCTGGCGGGAGATGTGGATGCAACGCTTGGAAGACAGCGGACTGTGGGTCAAGCGGTGGATGAGTCACCCGCAGCGCGACGACTACTGGCGCCACGGCTCGGTCTGCGAGGATTACAGCGCCATCCAGATCCCGGTGATGATCGTCTCCGGCTGGGCGGACGGCTACCCGAATCCGGTCTTCCGCCTGGTCGAAAACCTGCAGGCTCCTTGCAAGGGCCTGGTCGGCCCCTGGAGCCATATCTATCCCCATATGGGGCTGCCAGGCCCCCAGATCGGCTTCCTTCAGGAGGCACTGCGCTGGTGGGATCAGTGGCTCCGTGGCGAGGAGCGGGGCCTTCTGGAGGAGCCGCGCCTGCGGGTCTGGATGCAGGACAGCGTGCGCCCGCGCACCCAGTACGCCAGCCGCCCTGGCCGCTGGGTGGCCGAGCCGGGCTGGCCGTCGCCGAACATCGACTGGACCCGGCTGCAACTGTCACCGCGGCACATGCAGTGGCCCGGTGAACCTCCGCCGGAGACCGACGCGGGCAAACCGGTGGCCATCCAGTCGCCACTCTCCCTGGGGCTGTTCGGCGGCAAGTGGTGCTCCTACAACAACGGCCCCGACCTGCCCTACGACCAGCGCGAGGAGGACGGTGGCGCCCTGATCTTCGACACGCAGCCCCTGGAGGAGGCGGTGGAGATCCTCGGCGCCCCCGTCGTGGAGCTGGATCTTGAATCCAGCAGGCCAGTGGCGCAGATCGCCGTGCGCCTCTCCGACGAGGCCCCGGACGGCAAGGCGACCCGCGTCACCTACGGCGTGTTAAACCTCTGCCACCGCAACGGCCACGACCAGCCCGCCTACCTGGAGCCGGGCAGCCGTGAACGCATCCGGGTCCCCCTGGACCACATCGCCCAGTCATTCCCCCGGGGCCACCGCATCCGACTCGCTGTATCCACTTCCTACTGGCCCCTGGCCTGGCCGCCACCGCAGCCGGTGCGTCTGACCCTCTATCCGGAGGGCTGTCACCTTGATCTACCGGTGCGCCCGCCCCGGGAGGAGGACCGGGGGCTGCCCGCGTTCGATGAGGCCGAGGCGGCGCCACCCCCGGCATCGACGGCCCTGGAGCACGGCCACGGCAATTGGATCGTTTCGCGCGACCTGGCACGGGATGAGTCGACCCTACACGTGATCGAGGACGATGGCCGCGCTTACCTGGAGGACGTGGACCTAGAGGTCGAACGCTCCGCGGACGAGTGGTATCGGGCACGCGGCGACGACTTCACCTCCCTGAGCGGCGAGGTCATCCACCGCCGACGGCTACGCCGCGGTGACTGGTCGATCTACACCGAGACCCGCACCCTGCTCACCTGCGACGAGGGCCACTTCCGAATCCACGCCACCCTAGATGCCTACGAGAACGGGCTGCGCGTCTTCGCCAAGACCTGGGATGAGCGGGTGCCGCGCGCTTTCCTCTGAACCGCGGCACGCGGCGATTCAGACCTGCTCGGTCGCCGCCCCGACCAGCGCCGGCAGGATCTCGCCGGCGCTGCCGCGCAGGCTCCAGTCCGCCACCGGGGTCAGCGGTGTGGGCTCCCGGTTGACCTCCAGGACCGGGATATCCCGCTCCAGCGCTTCGAGCGGCAGGGAAGCAGCCGGCTGGACCAGTGAGGAGGTGCCAACGGAGAGGACCAGGTCGGCCTCCCGGACCGCAGTCACCGCAGCCTCGACGGCACCGGACGGCAGGGCCTCGCCGAACCAGACCACATCCGGACGCAGCAAATCGCCACTGTACGGACACCGCGGCAACTCCGGGGCATCTGAAGCGCCGGCTACCGCACCCTCGAAGACACGGTCGCGGTGGATATTGCCGTGCAGCTCGATGATGTCGTGGCTCCCGGCGCGCTGGTGTAGGCCATCAACGTTCTGGGTGATTACGCGCAGGCCGCCAAGTTGCCGCTCCCAGTCGGCCAAGGCGCGGTGCCCGGCATTGGGCTCGGCCTGTTCGGCCAGGCGCCGGCGCTGCGCGTACCAGGCCCAGACCCGGCGGGGGTTGCGCCGGAAGGCTTCCGGTGTAGCCAGCTCCTCGGGGTCGAAACGCTCCCAGAAGCCGCTCTGCGCATCCCGGAACGTCGGCACACCACTCTCGGCCGAGATCCCGGCGCCGGTCAGCGCCACCACCCGGGCGGCCCGATGAAGCACCCGCCTGAGCCCCTCTTCGATGTGCGTCACTTGCAATCTCCTCGCCACCAGTCAGGGAAACGCGCGGAAGCGTTTTAGTCTGCGATGAGCCCGCGGATTCGGCAAGGGCTCACGGTGTCCACCACGGCCGGGGCCGGATCCCCTACAATGACGCGCTCACCCCGGAATGGTAGATGCTATGAGCGAGATCATCCTGATCAACGTGTCCGGCGAGGATCAGCCGGGACTGACCTCTTCCCTGATGGGCATCCTGGCCGAGTACGATGTCGACATCCTCGACATCGGGCAGGCGATGATCCACGACACCCTGTCGCTCGGCATTCTCATCGAGGTACCGGAGCAGAAGGACGTCTCCCCGGTGCTCAAGGACGTGCTGTTCCACCTCCACGATGCGGGGATGCAGGTGCGTTTCACCCCGGTGGCACAGGAGCAGTACGAGCACTGGGTGCGTGGCGCCGGCAAGCCGCGGCACATCATCACCCTGCTCGGCCGAAGCGTGAGCGCCGCACAGATTGCCCGCATCTCCAGCGTCGTCACCGCCCAGGGGTTGAATATCGAGGACATCGTGCGACTCTCTGGCCGTCGCCCGCTACATCTGGAGGGTCGACGCTCAAGAGCCTGTGTGGAGCTGACGGTGCGGGGCCAGCCCGTCGACACCGACGCCATGAAGCGCGACTTCATGGAGATCTCCCAGCAGCTCGGGATCGACATCAGCTTCCAGGAAGACAATCTGTACCGGCGCAACCGTCGCATGGTCGCCTTCGACATGGACTCCACGCTCATTCAGCAGGAGGTCATCGACGAAATGGCCAAGGCGGCCGGCGTCGGCGAGGAGTGCGCGCGAGTCACCGAGCAGGCCATGCGCGGCGAGATCGACTTCCGCGAGAGCCTGCGCCAGCGCGTCCGGCTCCTGGAGGGACTGCCCGAAGAGACCCTGGAAGAGGTCGCCCGGAGCCTGACGCTAACCGAGGGCGCCGAGCGGCTGATGCGCACGCTGAAGGCCTTCGGCTACGTCACCGCGATTATCTCCGGTGGCTTCACCTACTTCGGGCGCCATCTGCAGAAACACCTGGGCATCGACTACGTCTACGCCAACGACCTGGAGATTGTCGACGGTCGACTGACCGGGCGGGTCCAGGGCGAGATCGTCGATGGCCCGCGCAAGGCCGAGCTGCTGCGCCACATCGCGGAGCAGGAGGGCCTGGCCCTGGAACAGGTAATCGCCGTCGGGGACGGCGCCAACGACCTGCCCATGCTGCGCCTGGCCGGGCTCGGTATCGCCTTCCACGCCAAGCCGGTGGTCCAGGAGAGCGCGCGGCAATCGATCTCCACCCTGGGCCTGGACGGGACCCTGTATTTGATGGGCATCAAGGACACCGACACCCCGGCCTGACGCGGCCGGGATAAGGGCGCCTTCCGCCAGGGGCTTGCCCGGGGCTATAGTGGCGTCGGTCCCGCTAGCCCGATCGCCGACGACAGCCCCATGGCCCGACGCGCCCGCCAACTGCTGGCCGCCCTGTTCATCGGCCTGGGCGGCGCCCCCGCCCTCCTGAGCGCCGGCTCACCGGGGGGCGTGGTCGTGCCGCTGGTCTTCTACACCCCGGAGACCGGGGGGGCCGGCGGAGCAACGGCGGTGCTCTTCCGGCCACGCCAGCTGGCTACCGGTGCGGAGGGCACCGACACCCTCAGCCTGGTAGGCTTCTATACTGCAAAAAGCCAGTACCTGGCCGCCCTCAGTGGCCGCGCCTACCTGGCTGATGGGCGCTGGCTGATCGCCAACAGCACCACACTCAGCGAGTTTCCCCGGGATTACTATGGGCAGGGCCCCCTGGCTCGGCAGGACGATGAGGAGTCGTACACCGCACTGCGCCGCAGCAACAGCCTCCGCCTGCAACGCTGGGTTGGCGGCCCCTGGTACGCGGGCGTGCGCTGGGATGCCGCTCGCTACGACCTGGAGGACGTCGATGCGGGCGGCAAGGTGGATCGGTACTACCAGGAGCGTGAACTGCCGCGCGAGAACCGGCTCCACGGCGTCGGTGCCACCGTCTCCCAGGACACTCGCAGCGGCCCGTTCTTCCCCACCTCCGGCAGTCGCACGGAGCTGGCGGCGGTGGCCTTCCCCGAGTCACTGGGGGCCGATGAGGCGTTCGGTGTGATCGAGCTCGACCATCGCCACTACTTCGGCATCGGCGAGCGACACGCCGTCGCGCTGCAATTCGTCGGCGAGTACGCCGGTGACCACGCACCGCTGCCGCTCCAACCCCGACTGGGCGGCAGCACCCTGCGCGGGTTCTACGAGGGGCGCTACATCGACAACGTGCTGCTTGCCGGACAGGCCGAGTGGCGCTTTCCCATCGCCGGGCGGTGGCAGGGCGCTGCCTTCGCCGGCGCCGGCAACGTCTTCCCGCGCCTTTCGGAGGCCTCCTCAGAACACCTGAAGTACGGGGTTGGCGGCGGCCTGCGTTACGTCCTCGTGCCCGACGCCGGCATCCACCTGCGTCTCGATTTCGCCCGCGGGTACGCCCGCGGCGACGCGGAAGATGGCGACGGCCTGGCCGTCTACTTCAACCTGGGCGAGGCGTTCTGACCCGCCGCGGCGAATGGGCGCGGCCGACTGTCACGCCCGCTTGACGCCGGGGATCGGGGCTCCTTACTGTACCGTCATGTCTGGGGCAGCTCATCCTGATACAGCGCTCACGCGCCCGCGCCTGGCGACGGTGTTCGAGATCATGCATCCGATCACCTGGTTCGCGCCGATGTGGGCATTCGCCTGTGGTGTCATTTCCGTGGGCGCTTCCCCGGAGGGGATCCACTGGCTGATGATCGCCGCCGGTGTGCTGCTCGCCGGTCCGCTGGTCTGCGGCACCAGCCAGATCGTCAACGATTGGTACGACCGCCACGTGGACGCCATCAACGAGCCCGACCGCCCCATTCCCTCGGGCCGCATGCCCGGGCGTTGGGGGCTCTACATCGGGATCGGCACCACTTTGCTCGCCCTGGCCGTCGCCGCTGCCCTCGGGCCGGTGGTCCTCCTGGCCGCCTGTATCGGCCTCTTTCTGGCCTGGGCCTACAGCGCCCCTCCCATACGCCTGAAGCGCAACGGCTGGATCAGCAACGCCGCTGTGGGCCTTTCCTACGAAGGGCTGCCTTGGGTCACCGGTGCGGCCATCATGGCCACCGGGCTTCCGGACTGGCGGATCCTGCTCGTCGCCCTGCTCTACAGCATCGGCGCCCACGGCATCATGACCCTCAACGACTTCAAGGCCATTGAGGGCGACCGGCAGACCGGGCTCAAGACGGTGCCCGTTCATCTCGGCGCGCAGAATGCGGCGCGCCTGGCCTGTGTCGTCATGGCGCTGCCGCAGGCGGTGGTGATCGGCCTGCTCCTCGCCTGGGAGCAGCCCTGGCACGCCCTGATCGTCAGCGCCCTGTTGGCCGCTCAGCTTCTGCTGATGATCCGGCTGCTACGCGATCCAAAAGCTTACGCCCCCTGGTATAACGCCACGGGCACGACCCTCTACGTGCTCGGCATGCTGGCCACGGCCTTCGCCTTGGGCGGCATGCTCGGAGGCAGCGCATGAGCGCACCCAACATCGGCTGGCTGGGGATCCTCCGGCTCGGCCTCGTCCAGACGGCCCTGGGCGCTGTGGTGGTGCTGACCACCACTACCCTCAATCGCGTCATGATCGTCGAGCTGGCCCTGCCGGCGATGCTGCCCGGCATGCTGGTCGGCTTCCACTACGCCGTTCAGATCCTACGCCCGCGCCTGGGCTACGGATCGGATGTGGGCGGGCGACGAACCCCTTGGATCCTTGGCGGCATCCTGGTGCTTGCCGCCGGCGGGGTCACCGCCTCCTTCGCGACGGCGCTCATGGAGACCAACACTGCCGGCGGTGTTGCCCTCGCCACGGTCGCCTTCCTCATGATCGGGGCCGGTGTCAGCAGTGCCGGTACCGCGCTGCTCGCCCTGCTGGCGACGCGGGTGTCACCGGAGCGACGTGCACCTGCAGCGATGGTCACCTGGGTGATGATGATCGCCGGGTTCGCGGTAACGGCAGGCACCGCCGGGCACTTCCTTGATCCGTTCTCCATGGAGCGCCTGGTAGGGGTCACCAGCGTCGTCTGCGCCCTGGCGGTCGTCCTGGCCTTCGTCGCCGTCTGGGGCGTCGAGGGCGAAGGGCGCGAGAGCGTCGGCGCCCATGCGCAGAGCACCCCAACGACCCCCTTCTTTCAGGCGCTGGGCCAGATCTGGGATGAACCGAAGGCGCGGCGGTTCACCATCTTCGTGTTTTTCTCGATGCTCGCCTACAACTCCCAGGATCTTATCCTGGAGCCGTTCGCCGGCCTGGTCTTCGGCCTGACCCCCGGGCAGTCCACCCAGCTGGGCGGGTTTCAGAATGGCGGCGTCCTGGCTGGGATGCTGCTCGCGGCCCTCGCCGGTCGCGGCAAACTCGGCAGCCTGCGCACCTGGACCATCGGCGGCTGCATCGCCTCGAGCATCGCTCTGGGCAACCTGATCGTCGTCGCTGGCGTCCAAGAGCTTTGGTGGGAGAGTGTTTCCGAGAGCGGCCTCTGGCGTGTCGGCCTGCCGGTGTTCGCGCTCGGCGCGGCCAACGGCGCCTTCGCCGTAGCCGCCATCGGCTCCATGATGCGCCTCGCCAGCGAGGGCCAGGAGCGCCGGGAGGGGGTCCGCGTCGGCCTCTGGGGCGCTGCCCAGGCCATCGCCTTCGGCCTCGGCGGCTTCCTCGGAACCGTTGGCGTCGACGCAATCCGCTACCTGGCCGGTGACGAGACGGCCGGATACTCCATGGTCTTCGGGCTCGCCGCCCTGCTCTTCCTGGTCTCGGCCTGGCTGGCTGCGCGGGTGGACCGAGCCGGCGAGACCGACCAGAAATACGGCACCGCCACAGCAGGGAGCTGATGCCCATGAGCAACTCGCAGAATGTCGAGCGCTTCGATGTCGCTGTCGTCGGTGGTGGCCCTGCGGGTGCCACTGCAGCCCGATACCTCGCGCAACAAGGTCACGCCGTACTACTACTCGACCGCCCGGGCCGCATCAAGCCGTGCGGCGGCGCGATCCCTCCGCGCTGCGTCCAGGATTTCGAGATCCCCGACGAAATGATCTGCGCAACCGTGGGCTCCGCCCGCATGGTCTCGCCCTCCGACCGCCACGTGGACATGCCGATCCAGGACGGCTACGTGGCCATGGTCGATCGCGA
The DNA here is from genome assembly GCF_022228055.1 of Halorhodospira sp. 9621. Classification (NCBI taxonomy): domain Bacteria; kingdom Pseudomonadati; phylum Pseudomonadota; class Gammaproteobacteria; order Chromatiales; family Ectothiorhodospiraceae; genus Halorhodospira; species Halorhodospira sp. 9621. The sequence continues at coordinate 55,758 of NZ_JAJNRD010000012.1, read as the reverse complement.
GGTCTTCGACGAATGGCTGCGCAACCGTGCCGCCGAGGCCGGCGCCGAGCGACGCGAGGCCACCTTCAAGCACCTTGAGGAGGGCGACGGCGGCGTCTACCTCCGCTACACCGATGGTCGGGGTGGCCCGGAGGCCGAGCCCCGGCAAGTCTGGGCGCGGTTCGTTATCGGCGCTGATGGCGCCAACTCCGCCGTGGGCCGGCAGGCCATCCAGGGGGCGACCGAGATCCCCCAGGTCGCCGCCTACCATGAGATCATCGAAGCCCCGGCTGCCGACGACGACGACCGCTTCGATCCACGCCGGGCCGACGTCTACTACCGCGGCTCGATCTCTCCCGACTTTTACGGCTGGATCTTTCCCCATGGCGACACGGTCAGTGTCGGCGCCGGCAGCGCGGTCAAGGGTTTCTCCCTGCGCTCGGCCGTGGAGCGCTTGCGCCAGGACGCCGGACTGGAACAGGCGACAACCCTGCGCCGGGAGGGGGCACCGATCCCGATGCACCCGCTCAAGCGCTGGGACAACGGGCGCAATGTGGTCCTAGCCGGCGACGCCGCCGGGACCGTGGCTCCCGCCTCCGGCGAGGGGATCTACTACGCCATGGTTGGGGGACAAAATGCCGCCCAGGCCGTGAAGCAGGCCTTGGACACCGGCGACGGCGCGGCCCTCGCACAGGCGGAGAAGGCCTTCACCAGGGACCACGGCCAGGTCTTCCGGGTACTCGGCGTGATGCAGCGTTTCTGGTACACCAACAACAACCGCCGGGAGCGGTTCGTGCGGATCTGTGCCGACCCGGACGTGCAGGCACTGACCTGGGATGCGTACATGAACAAGCGCCTGGTTCGAGCACGTCCGCTCGCACATATGCGCATCTTCTTCAAGAACATCGCGCACCTGACCGGGCTGGCACCGGTCCGCTGACCGCGCAAGGGGTGCGGCGGCCGAACCCGGCCGCTCGTGCCCCTACTCGCTCCGCTCCTACCTCCGCCCCCGGACCCGACCCTCTACCGTGGCTCGCCGCAGTTCTGACTCAGCCAATACGCCGTACGCGACGGACACTTCGCCCACTTATCCTTGCACCGACTTCTAGTTGTCGGGCCAATGCTTTGCCTTCGGCTTCCTTCAGGTTCCACCTCACGATGGACACCCTTGCCGTTCGGCTAACCTTCCTCTTGCCGGGCCGGTAGAAGACTCGCACCTCCAAGTCATCCGGCAACCACCACAGTTCCCCGAATAGAGCCAGCCAAGGCGCTGGCGCACCACAAAAAGAAAAACGGCGCCTTAAGGCGCCGTTTTCTTCAGGACGGGCCCGGAGGCCGAGGCCCCCGGGATCGCTTCCTGCCTCTTACTCGGCGTTGCGGTCGCGCAGACCGTCGGTACCGAGATCGCCAAACTGCAGGAAGTCGAAGTCCGCGTCCTCCTCGCCCATCAGGCCCGGATAGTCATCGACCATCTTGGCCCCGTCCAGAGGCAGCTGCTCACCGTAGTGGCAAGTGGCGCACTGGACCTTGGCGATGTCACCGGTCGGCCCCAGGCGAACCTCGGGTTGACCAGCCTCCAGCGGCTCGATCCAGTTGGCGTTGATATCACGCGTCATCCGGATGCCGTGCCAGGAGATCTCCCGCTCCTCCGGGCTCTCGTCCCACTGCCCCAGCCGGCCGGTGTTGTGGCAGGTGGTGCAGTTGGAGCCGGTTGCAGCGGACATGTGCATCATGAGGCTGTAGGAAGCCTCGGTGTCCTGGAGCGAGACGTCCCACTCATCGAGGTGGGGCAGGATCGTGTCGCCCTCGACCCGCAGATCGTCGTGCCCGAGCAGGTACCGCTCGAACGCATTCCGCGGAAGCGAGGTGTACTCGGTCTTCTCGCTGGCCAGGTTCTGCATCATGGTGTTGCCGAGGCCGGCCATGTTCACATCCGGAGTCGGCTCGGCGAACCAGCTCTCCTCCGGCAGGTTCTCGCCACGGTGACACGTGTAGCAGGTCACACCCGTGTCATCCATGTGGCTGTCCCAGTTGGCGTTCACATACCGGTTCATCTCGATCATCTGACGAGAGACCTGGTACGTGTACAGCTCCTCGCTGGCGAAATCGTTGCCATCGTGGCAGTAGGTGCAACCCTCGTCCGGCGACACCCAGTCGGTCATGCTCTGCATGAGCCGGGTGAACTCCGCCACGCTCAGGTCGTCGAGCACCTCCACGTTCTGGTAGATCTCGCCGGCGCGGGGCCCTTCAGCCGAGACCGGATCCGCGGCCTCCGGCGCCAGATGGAGGTCATCGTCCCGCAGCCGCGGGTTGTTGACCTCCTCCATGCCGGTGCCACGGTAGCCCTTCTGCTCGGTATCTACCGGCGGACGCTCACACCCGACGACGACTGCGAGACCGGCGGACAGGGCACCAACTGCCAAGGATCGGTTCAGATACATTTTACTGCTCATCACTCCGTCCCCCCTGCTGCCGGATCCACTGCCGGTGTGAAGAACTCCGGATACTCGGGGGCGATGCCGTGGTGGACACCCCACAGGTACCAGTTCTCGACCACGGTGCCGGTCAGCAGGATACCGATGCCACCCGTAATCACGCAGAGGATGGCGAACCAGTAACCCCACCGGTGGATGGACTCCATCGTAGCGTTGAAGCCCATGGTCCAGCGCCAGAACAGCGCCGAACGCTCCGCAGCGGTACCGCGGTCGGTGATCTGCTCGATCTCGCGCTCCGCGTTGTAGCGACCCGCCGCCAGGATGGTGGCGCCGTGCATCGCGAACAGCAGAGCCGAACCGAACAGGAACACGATCGACAGCATGTGGAACGGGTTGTAGTACAGGTTGCCGTACCGCAGCGAGAACGCCGTGGTCCAGTCCAGGTGCGGGAAGATGCCGAACGGCACACTCTTCGCCCAGCTGCCCATCAGCACCGGCCAGATGAAGCCGATCGCCAGGAACAGGAAGATCGCTGCAGCGAAGGCCCAGGCCACGTGGGTGCCGAGCCCGAGCGCCCGTGCCCGGTTGTAGGTCCGCGCGAACCAGAGCAGGACCGACAGGGTCAGCGTGAACCCGGCGATCAGCCACCACCCGCCATCATTGAGCGGCGGGAGGCTCAGGCCGTACTCCGGCGGCGGCGGCTCCAGGGCCACCCAGAAGAACTGACGGATGAACTCGAGCGGGCTCCAGTCCACCGACGCCAGCATGTTCATGCCGATGATGACGATGGACACGATGCCGAAGAGGATCGACATCACACCGGTCGTGCCGAGATAGATCGGACCGACCTGGGCGTCGCCGATCTTCCCGAGCAGCCAAGAGTGCGTCGCTCCCTTGGTCCGGGGCCAATCCGCGGCTGGGAGCTCGACGCCCGGATCCGTCGGGCCCCGGACCTGAACGCGGGTAAAGATGTTCTGATACTCAGCCATTTCTGATTACCCCCCCCAGGACCAGATCGGGACGTTGAGCCACCAGTTCCACCACTCGGGCCAACCGCGGGTCCAGAACGGGCCGCTGATGATGATGCACACCGCGCTCCAGAAGCCCGCATTCAGGGCCAGGAACAGGCCGAGGCGGTGGATGCCCAGGCTGCCGATGGAGTAGCCGATGACGTCACGGAAGAAGGTGTTCTCATGCTCCGCGGTCTTAACCGGCTCACCCTTCTTGGGGTTGGTGACCGAGAGGATCAGGCCACCGTGCAGCGCCAGGGCCAGGGTGGTCGTGAAGAAGAACGTGACGGCCAGCATGTGGGCCGGGTTGTAGTGGAAGTGGAGGTATTGATACCCCACGTTCGACACCCAATCCAGGTGGCTCAGGATCCCGTACGGGAACCCGTGGCCCCAGGCGCCCATCAGCAGCGGCCGGAAGACCACCAGCGTCGCGTAGGCGAGGATCGCGACCGCGAACGCCACCGGCACGTGATACCCCATGCCGAGCTTCTTGGAGATCTCCGCCTGCCGCAGGGCCCAGGTGATGAACGCGCCCAGAGCGCAGACGGTGATGATCTGCCAGAGGCCGCCCTCCATCATGGGCGCAAGGGCCAGCCCGTAGCTAAGGTCGGGCGGGGCGATCGAGATCTGCCACAGATTGAAGGTGTCTTGGGAAGCACCGTAGATAATCAGGACGGTGCCAAGGACCGCGAAGATCGCCGTAAGCACCCCGAAGATGCCCACGTAGAACGGCCCAATCCAAAAGTCAAACAAGTCCCCTCCGAGGAGTGTACCTCCTCGGACACGATATTTTTTTTCAAAGTCGAGCATCGCCATGGCTGGGTCCTCACATCACGGGCAACACGGCGCCTCAGGGATCCCGAAGCCTTCGGCGAGCGACCGCCCCGGGTGTGAAGCACACCGGGGCGGTCCTCCCGAAGAGCCGGGGGCTCGGGTGCTTAGACCTCCCGCTGCTGCGGCATGACCGCAGCATCGGCGACCTCGGCAGCCGACTCGGCGTCGCCGTAGGGGTTACCCTGGAGCCAGTTGAAGTTCTCCGTGCTCAGGAGGATGAAGTGAATAAGCAGAGCCAGGACGGCCATGCCCACGTGGGCCAGAACCACCGTACGGCGATAGTCGAGGATCTTCCACATTCTCCACATGATTACGTCTCCTTAAGCAGCGATGGGCGCGATGGACTGAACAGCGGCGGTGACGGCGTTGGCACCCTCGATCAGAGCGGCACCGAAGCCCTCGTCACCCGGGATCCACGGACGCCAGGCCCAGGCCAGGATGTGCGCCACAACGGCAACACCGATGTAGACGGTGAAGGCCTGAGAGAACATCGCGTGAAACTCTTTGGCTTCCTCGTCGCTAACGTTCCGCATCTCGTCAGCCATAATTACTTCCTCCGTTCGACTTTTCGCCTGCGCCGCGCGCCCCCGCGCGGCTCGGGTTGGTCACCACGCTTTGGTGGTGCTTTTTTCCCGACCGAGGATGGATCCTCGATCAGAAAAATCGGTTATTCGTTCTCTCTTCCCCTGCGAGCTGCGGCCCAATGCCGCGCATCAGCTCATGAAGGCAAAGGGGACCGAGGTCTGCGCCGCCGCGCGTGCCTCGGCGATTACCGACTGCCGCTCGCCCTTTTGCTGCGCAGCACGCCAGCGTGCCGGGACGAGACGGGCCAGAAGAGCGCCGACCAGAAAGACCGCGAAGCTGACGGCCATCAGCAGGCGGTACTGCGCCTCTTCCTTGCGGCGGGCTCGCGCTGAGTTCGGCCGTGCTTTGACTGCGTGTGCCATCGGAGTGCCTCCTCTCGTCGAACTCTCCGCTGCGCCTCTACCCGTCTATAACAAAGCACAACGCGTAAGGCTTCAACGGGATAGCGCGCTTTCGCCGCGCCCTTTTCGTGCTTTAGTTGCCGCGCCCCGGACCCGACCCTGGCAGCACGTCGCTGCAGCTCTTGACCCGGGCTGCGGTGACTCGAGTCTCGCCGGCCTCCTTGGCCCGCTGTTCCGCTGCATCGCGCAACCGCTTGGTGGCCGAGATGCGGACCAGCATCGGTTGCTCCTGAACCCAGCGGTCAAGTATCGCTCGAGCCTCTTCGTCCCAGGTCAGGGTCTCGGAGGCCTCGGCCGGGGCGGCTTCGGATTCGGCTGCGACATTCTGCGCCGTTTTTTCCGGTTGCACGCCGCGGGCCAGAGTGGCCTCCACCTGATCCATTTCCGTACCCAACGGCAGGATATGGAACAGGGCGTCGAAGAGCGCGTTACAAACCTCCTGCACGATGTAACAGGATCCACCGTACCCCATGAACGGGGTCCCCGTGTGGCGGCGTATGACCGCACCGGGGAAGGAGGCGGGGATATATCTGGCGTGTCCTCCTACTTCCGCAAGATACATCCGCTCGTTGTAGCTTCCGAAAAGCACGAGTGGCGGATTGCCGCGGATCGCGGCACGAATGGCGTCGTTATCGATCTTGACGCCGGGCGCCCGAGAGAAGGCGAAATTGCAGGGCATCCCCAGGTCATTTTCAAGAAATTTCCGAATGCCCAGCGAATGGGTTTGTGCTGCAACGATCCCGAAACTGGCCGTGGCGTAAAAATCCTGTGTGACAGAACGCCACAAATCCCAGAGCGGTTTTAGTGTGGTGTGTTTCTCTTTTTCGATAAACGGCTCCGGATCGAGCCCGAGCTGCTCGCCGAGGGCGTGCAGGAATCGCGTCGTACTGTGCAGGCCGACCGGCGCCTGCAGATAGGGCCGTCCGAGCGCCTCGCAGAGCCCGCGCCCATACTCCCGGTACATGCAGATGTTGACGTCAGCATCCACCAGCCGCGGGATCTGATCCACGTGGCAACCAAGAGGAAAGACCAGATTGACTTCCGCGCCGATGCCCTCGACCAGCCGGCGGATCTCGGCCAGGTCCGAGGGCATATTGAACATCCCGTAGGCCGGGCCGATGATGTTGACCCGCGGCGGCGCGCCGGCCTCCCGTTCGCGCGGACGCGGCGCGCGCCCGCGGCGCATGCCGAACTGCTCCCAGAGCCAGCGCAGCGCCCGATCCGAGGCCTGCCACTGATCCTCGTCGATGGTTCTCGGCAGGAAACGGCGTATCCCGGTGCCTTCAGGCGTCACGCCGCCGCCGATCATCTCGGCAATGGAACCGGTTACGACGACAGTCGGCTGCTGGGGATCGAGGGTGCCGTGGGCCCGCTTCATGGCGCCCTCGGTGCCCTCTCGGTTGAGCTCTTCCTCGGAGAGGCCGGTGACGACCACCGGGAGTTCGTCCGGCGGCAGGGCGTCGGTGTAGTGCAAAACGGCGGTCACCGGCAGGTTCTCGCACCCGACCGGGCCATCGATGATCACCTGCAGGCCCTTGACGGCCGTGAACGCGTACACCGCCCCCCAGTATCCGCCAGCACGATCAAGATCGGGGATGAGCATCAGCGTCCCTCCCCACAACGCCCGACGCCGCCCGCCTTGATCTCAACCCGCGGCGGGATCTGCGGCGATTCGCTCCACACGCCGCCGGTCTCGCCCGTACCCACGCCGGCGAAGAATGCGTTCATGGCGTCAAAGCGCTCCTTGTTCCCGATCGCGGCGTTGATAACCTGAGCCAGCGCCCCTGGCCCCGACGGCCCCATCAACGGTCGCGCAGAGATCAGATTGGTGAAGTACAGGCCGGGAATGGCCTGCTCCTTGGCGTGCTGGACCACGGGTGTGGTGCCGATGGCCAAATCGGGCTGGTGCTCGTCCACCGCCGCGGTATCGTCCTCCAGCGTCGCCCGGAAACGCACTGGGATCCCTCGCGCCTCGAGCCACTCGCGATCCGGATCCGACCACCGCGTCTGACCCACGGCCGTGCCCACGTAGCGCACGTCCGCGCCACATTCGACGAGCAGCCGGGCAACCAGCAGCTCGGAGCCCTCGTATCCGGAGACCGTAATCCGGCCGTGCACCGGCGCAGCCGCGATGGCCTCTTCGATGGCGGGAAGCGCAGCCGATTTCGCCGTGTCGATCTCGGCACGCCCGACGTCGCAGGCCGCTCCGACCGCCTCGAGCCAGGCTGCGGTGCCATCCCGTCCGACGGGGGCCGAGGGCACCAGCGCCCGCCCCGCTGCTTCGAACTCCGCCAGCGACGCCGTATAGAACGGGTGGATTGCGGCAGCCGCGCGGCAATCGAGGGCCGCGTAAAGCTCGCGCCACTCGCGCGTCGGCACCACCTGCCCCGCCGCCAGGCCCATGGGCTCGAGCAAACGGCTGATACTGACCGGATCGCCCGGGAACATCTCGCCGAGCAGCGCCACCGTGGGCAGATCGCCCCGGCCACTTCGCGGCGCCGCCACAGGGCCCTGTTCGGCCTCCTGCCGGGCGTAACGCAGCATGGCGGCCGCCAGCTTGTCCTTGGCCTCGGCATGAGTGGGCACGCCGAAACCGGGCACCTCCAGCGGCACCACGCGGACACCGTTGATCGCCTCGGGCAACAGCCGCAGGGGCACGCCGGAGGCCGTCGGCACGCAGAGGTTGATGACCACGATGGCGTCGTAGCGCGCCGGGTCGGCAAGGTCGTACACCGCCTGGTGGACGTCTTCGAACAGCCCCCCGGTCACCAGCGACTCGGAGTCGAAGGGCACGTAGCCAACGCTGCGCCGGGCACCATAGAAGTGCGAAGTGAAGGTCAGCCCGTAGACGCAGCAAGCCGAACCCGCCACCACGGTGGCGGTGCGGCGCATGCGCAGCCCCACGCGCAACGACCCGAAGGCCGGGCACATGGTCTGGGGTTGATCATGGGGTCCCGCTCGATCGTTCATGGCCCTTACTCCGGGGTCTGGCTCAGGTATCGTCGTAGACGATCTCCAGGGATGGCTTCCTGGTCGCCCCCTGCGGGCACATGTCCTCCGGAGTGGCCGGCACGAGTTCGACCTCGCCGCCGACCTCGTCACTCTTGAACAGCCCGAGCAGTTGGTCGTGACTCAGGGGTTGAGGCATGACCGGCGGGGCACCGGCGATGTTCTGCGCCAGCTGCCCGAACAGGTCTCCCCAGGGACCACCCGGGTAGCCGATGATCTCGTAGTTGGCGCTCTTGCGCCGGATCTCGTCGTCCGCGGGGATGCTCGAGAGCACCGGTATCTCAGCCTGCTCGGCGAGTGCCTGCGCCTCGCCGGTACCGTCATCCTTGTTCACCACCAGCCCGGCGACGCCGACACTCCCGCCCAGGCGGCTGAAATACTCCACCGCCGAGCAGACGTTGTTGACGACGTAGAGCGACTGTAGATCGTTCGCCCCCACCAGGATGACCTTCTGGCACAGGTCACGCGCGATGGGCAGGCCAAACCCGCCACAGACCACGTCGCCGAGGAAATCGAGCAGGACGTAATCGAAGTCCCAGTCGTGGAACCCCAGGTTCTCCAGGATCTCGAACCCGTGGATGATCCCGCGTCCACCACAGCCGCGGCCCACCTCCGGGCCGCCGAGCTCCATGGCGAAGACCCCATCGCGCTTGAAGCAGACGTCGCCGATGCTCAACGTCTCGCCGGCGGCCTTCTTGCGCGAGGAGGTATCGATGATCGTGGGGCAGGCCCGCCCGCCAAAGAGCAGCGAGGTGGTATCGCTTTTGGGGTCGCAGCCGATGAGCAGGACCTTCTTGCCCTGTTGCGCCATCATGTAGGAGAGGTTGGAGAGCGTGAAGCTCTTGCCGATGCCGCCCTTGCCGTAGATGGCGATGATCTGGGTCTCTTTCGCCGGCTGCTCGCTGCTCATCAGCTGTTTCTCCAGTCGAGGACCATCTTGAGACAGTCGGGATCACCGAAGGCGATCCGGTAGGCCGATGCCGCCTCGGCGGCATCGAGGCAGTGCGTAATCAGACCGTCGAGGCTGAGCGCCCCTGACTCGATCTGCCGCGTTACGGCCTGCAGATCGTCCCGCTGCCACTCGGCCGCCACACGCAGCCGGGCCTCACGCATGAAGGCCGACGGGAACGCGAACGACAGGCGCTCGCTGTAGAAACCGGCCAGCACCACCTCACCTCCGTGCGCCAGCCGCCCGATCAGGGTATCGAGGAGCGCGGCATCGCCACTGACATCGCAGATGCGCGCGTAGTCGTGGCGCTCATCGCTGTCCGGTTCCAGCACCGTGTAGCCGTCGGCACCGGTTCGCCGGTCCTCGTTGGTCTCCCAGACCGTCGGAGGATGGCCGAGCGACACCCCGATGCGCGCTATCAGCCGGCCCAGCACACCGTGGCCGATCACCAGATCCGGGGGTGCCTCGGCCACCGCGTGCCACGCCGTAGCGGCCAGGGCCAACAACACGCCACGCTCGCCGAGGCCATCCGGCAACGGGATGACCCGCTCGCCGGAGACCACCAGGCGCGAGGCGGCCCCGCCGAACAACCCGCTGACCTCCCGGTAGCAGCGGGCGCCGGGGACGAACACGGCCTCGCCCTCCTGCCGCCCCGACTCGGCCCCGGCCGCGATGACCCGGCCCACGGACTCGTAGCCGGGAACCAGCGGGTAGGCCAGCCCCGGAAACTGGGGCATGGTGCCCTTCCAGAGCAGGCGCTCGGTGCCGGTGCTGATCCCGCTGAAGTCGATATCGACCACGACGTCCCCCGGCCCGGGGTCCGTCAAGGCCACATCCTGAAGGGCGAGGCGCTCAGGGGCCTCGAAAAGGACCGCACGAGCCGAGTACGGGCCGCCGGACGGCCCACCCGGATCGGCATTCGATACAGGGCTTGGGTCAGACATGGTGTCAGCCTAACTTGACTTCCCCGTGTGTCAAGCTGGTCGATCACCGGGATAGGCTGCGGCTTTTAGCCGCAATTACACGGGCCTGCAGCGGATTGCAGCCTGGCAATAACCGGATCTGCTCAAACCCGGCCCCCTCGAGAAGCCCGCGGTTTTCGGCCACGGTTCGGGGCCGCCCACGCCCCATCGCGAAAAGGTAGATCCCGAAGTAGGCACCGCCCACCCGCTCGGCCCCCGGTGTCCCCGACATCGGCTCGGCCACCAGGACCGTGGTTCCGGGGCGCAGGCTGCGGTGCAGGTTCTTTAGCAGCCGGGCTGCCTCTTCATCGTCGTGATCGTGCAGGATGCGCACGAGCGAGACCACATCCGCATCGGCGGGCAGAGCGTCCCGGAAGAAGTCGGCCCCCGCGGCGGTCAGGCGTTCTTCAAGGCCTGCCTCGGCGATACGGGCACGGGCGCGTTCGGCTACGGCGGGGAGATCGATCACCTGCCCATGCACGTGGGGCCATCGACGGGCAGCGGCGATCAGGAAGGCCCCCTCGCCCCCGCCCACATCCATCAACCTCCGGTGCCGGCGCAGCGGATAGGCATCGAGCACCTCGGTGGCCACCATCGGCTGCGAGGCAGCCATCAGCCCGCTGTAGCCATCCACCTCGCTGCCCGTCAGCGCGTCCGGCGACTGGTTGCCGGCATAGGCCCAATAACGCCCGAGGGCGGTCTCGCCACGCTCGCCCTGCAGCAGCGCCAGCGGATCCTGAAGATCCTCGTAAAGCAGGGCGTGGTGATCGACCATGGCGCGGATGCCCGGCGCGGCCACCAGCACGGCCCCCAGGTCACCGAGACCGTACCGCCCTGCGCTGCGAGACTCTGCCAAGCGCAAGGCCTCGGCTGCCTCGAGCAACCGTTGCCCCGCCATCTCCGGCAGCCCGAGGCGGTTCAGCAGACGCTCCCGGGGCTGCGCCCCCTCGTTGAGCAGATCCAGCAGGCCGCTGCGCACGCTGGCCAGAACGACCTGCGAGTAGATGAACCCGGCACACAGGTCGAACAGCTCGCTGGAGCGCCGTCGGGCGATTGGCCGGGTCAGCGGGAAGCGTGCCGCCAGCCGATGGAAACGGGGGCTGGCCAGCAGGCGGTCTCGCCAGTCATGCAGGCGATCCCGCCATCGGCTGTCTCGCCAGCTACGGATCACGCCGCGCTGCGGCCCAGCGTCTTGGGCAGGACCCGCTCCATCTCTTCGAGGATACCGGCGCGCAGCTGCTCGGCACCGGCGCAGTCCGGAACCGCGTCGACCGCCTCCTGCACCAGCCGATCCAGACGCTCCTTGGCCCCCTCAAGGCCGTGCTCCGAGACCGCGTTAGCCAGGCCGTGGGACGAGTCCTGGCCGGTGGGCTTGCCGAGTTCATCCTCGGCCCCGACAGCGTCACGCAGGTCATCGGCGACCTGATACGCCTCGCCCAACCGCTCGCCTACCGTCCGCCACCGATCGGCCTGCTCCTCGGCGCCGGCGGCGATGGCTCCGGCAACGGTGGCAGCCGCGAACAGCGAGCCGGTCTTGGCCTGGTGATACTCCGCCACCGGGATTTCCGGCTCGGACTCCCAGGCCTGCCCGGCCGTAATGCCGTAGGGCATACCGGTTGCCCGGGTCACCGTGGCCAGCAGGGCACCGGCCCGCTGCGGGGCCTGGGGCACCTGCAGCGCCAACGTCTCCAACGCGTGGACGATGAGCGCATCGCCGGCCAGTACAGCCAAGCGCTCGCCGTAGGCGGCGTGCACCGACGGCTGCCCGCGACGCGTCGCCGCATCGTCGAAGCACGGCAGATCGTCGTGGACCAGCGAGGCACAGTGCATCAACTCGATAGCGATGGCCGCCGCGTCGGCCAGCTCGGGGTGATCATCGCCACAGGCCGCAGCGACGGTCAGGCACAGGCGCGGCCGGACGCGGGCGCCGCCGGCAAATACGGCATGATGCACGGCATGCGCCAGCTGTGGCGGGGCCGGGGCAGCCGTTGCCCGGGCCACTGCGGCCTCCAGGGCGCTTTCGATTCTTTTGCTTGGTTCCATGTAGCCCCCTCCCGCCGGCGGCGTGTAGGCTTGCGTTCCAGGGAAGACGTGAGTCGTCGAGTACGCTAGTCAGGGACCCACCCCATGTCAACGTCGATGCGAAGCCCAGCCGCAGGAGAACAGAACGCCGTGGTGATCGGCGCCGGTGTCGGCGGGCTCGCCACCGCCATCGACCTGGCCTGCGCCGGACTGCAAGTCACCCTGGTTGAACAGGCACCGACACCGGGAGGGAAACTGCGCCCGGTGCGCATCGGTAACGCCTGGCTGGACGCCGGGCCGACGGTCTTCACCATGCGCGGTGCCTTCGAGGAACTCTTCGCCGACGCGGGGGAACGCCTTGAGGACCATTTGCGACTGCGCCCCGTTGAGCGCTTGGCCCGGCACGCCTGGGTCGAAGGCGGGCAGCTGGATCTGTTTGCCGATCCACGACAATCCGCCGAGGCGATCGGCGAGTTCGCAGGCCCCGCCGAGGCGCGGCGCTTCCGTGCCTTCTGCCGCCGCGCCGCGGAGATCCACGACACGCTGGACAACACGTTCATGCGCGCACAGCGCACTACCCCGCTGGGTCTTTTCCACCGCGTCGGGTACCGCAACCTCGGCGCCATGCTGCGCATCAGTCCGTTCACCACCCTCTGGCAAGCTCTTGGCCGCTACTTCCACGATTCGCGCCTGCGACAACTCTACGGCCGTTACGCAACCTACTGCGGCTCCTCCCCGTTCGAGGCACCAGCCACACTGATGTTGATCGCCCACGTGGAGTCGGAAGGAGTTTGGCAGGTCGAGGGCGGAATGCACCGTCTGGCCACCGCTCTGGCCGGGCTCGCTGAACGGTGCGGGGTCGAACTGCGCTGCGCCACCCGGGCACGGGCCATCCAAACCGCCCGAGGCCGGGTCAGCGGCGTCGAACTGGCCCACGGCGAGTTCCTGCCAGCCGGGACGGTCGTCAGCAACGGCGATGCCGCCGCCCTGGCCAGCGGGCTCTTCGGCGACCACCTGCGCTCGGCGGTGCGCAGACAGCCGCCCCGGACCCGCTCGCAGTCCGCGATCACTTGGAACTGGCGGGCCGAGACCGGGGGGTTCCCGCTTCACCATCACTCGGTCTTCTTCAGCAGCGACTACGCAGACGAGTTCCAGGCCGTCTTCCGCCGCGGCGAGCCGCCCCCGGAACCAACGGTCTATATCTGCGCCCAGGATCGCCACGACCAGCAGTCGGTTGCCGGCCCCGAGCGCCTCCTCTGCCTGATCAACGCGCCGGCCCAAGGCGACCGGAAAAGCTTCAGCGACACGGAGATCCAACAATGCCAGCACCAGACCCTCTCGCTCCTGGAGCGCTGCGGCCTCAGCATCCAGCCCACGGAAGAGACGCCGGTCATCCACACGCCCACGGACTTCGAGGCGCGTTACCCGGCGACGGGCGGGGCGTTGTACGGGATGGCCAGCCACGGGTGGCGGGCCTCGTTTCAGCGTCCAGCGGCGCGCACGCGGGTGCCGGGGCTCTATCTGGCGGGGGGCAGCACGCACCCGGGGGCGGGTCTGCCGATGGCGATGATGTCCGGGCGCCTGGCGGCGGCGCAAGTGCTGGCCGACCTGACTTCCGTCACACGGTCCCTTCGGGGGGCTACGTCTGGTGGTACCTCGACGCCCTGAGCGATGACGGCCGTCACGGGCTGACGGTCATCCTGTTCGTCGGCAGCGTCTTCTCACCCTATTATGCGTGGGCACGGCAGCGCGGGACGCCCATTCCGGAGGACCACTGCGCCTTCAACGTCGCCCTCTACGGCGAGAAGCGCGGACACTGGTGCATGACCGAACGGGACCGACACGCGCTGCGACGCGACCGTGACACCCTGGTCGTCGGCCCCAGCCAGGCGCGGTGGGTGGACGGGGAGCTCCTGCTGGACATCGACGAGCTAACCTTCCCGCGCCCGGCGTACCTGCGCGGCCGCATTCGCCTGACCCCCCGGGTCGCCAACGACCAGGCGCTGGTTCTCGACCCCGCTGGCCGCCACCGCTGGTGTGCCCTGGCCCCCTGCGCCCGGGTCCAGGTCGAGCTGGAGAAGCCGCGGGTCCGCTGGGAGGGCGAGGGCTACCTCGACACCAACGCCGGCGATGAACCGCTGGAGGACGGATTCAGCGGCTGGCACTGGTCGCGCGCCAGCGATGCCGACGGCACCACGGTGCTCTACGACGTCACCCCCCGGCAGGGGGAGGCGTACCGCAAGACGATCCGTTTCGACCGGCAGGGGGCGGTCAGCGAGGCCCCTGCTCCGGCATCGGCCCCCCTGCCAACGGCGCTGTGGGGCATCCGCAGGCGCATCCCGGCCGACGCCCCGGAGCAGGCCCGACTCATCGAGACCCTGGAGGACACGCCGTTCTACGCGCGCTCCCTGGTCGATACGGCGGTGGACGGCCGCCCGTTGCGAGCGGTCCACGAAAGCCTAGACCTCAACCGCTTCGCCAGCGCCTGGGTCAAACCCTTGCTGCCATTCCGGATGCCTCGCCGCGTGACGCGTACCGGCTGAGGTACTGGGCAAGCGGCGACCGTCGCCACGAGCAGCCCCGGCTGCCCGTGGCCTGTCAGCGTCCGGCGCCGTCCCGATCGCGTTCGCGCTCCTCGCGGATCTGCCGCAGGTCGCGGCGCATGATCACGATCTCGCGTACGGCGTAGGCCATGGCCAAAGCCACGAGTGCGAGCTTGAAGATGATGAAACCGGGCAGATCCATCGACCGCCCCTCCGCGCAGCGATGCCGCCCGGACTATCCGGAGACCTGACGCCCGGAGCGGGCGGCGTCCATACGCTCCAGGCGCTCCGCGTCCATCCGCTCGAGGCGCTCGAACAGGCCCAGCACCCAGGCGACCTGCCCCTCTAAGCGCCCCGGCGGGCCGACGGCCTCGGGAACCTGCCTGACAGCATCGATCAGGTACTGCCCCTGAGGCAAGGCCGGCGCCGAATCGTCCCGCGGCGCGGCGGCCAGCGTCGAGGCAACCTGAGAGAGGACACGCACTTTGCGCTGCCCGCTGACCACGGCCCGCTGGTTCACCGAGTCACAGCCGCGGCGTTCCAGCTCGCGGCCGATCTCGGCGTAGAGCAGACGTGCTGCGCACAGGCCGGGACGCACCCGGCGAGGCAGCGCGTGGAATCCCGGCATCGCCCGTTCGTAGTGGCGATCGGCGTCCCGCAGCAGTCGCTGGATGACGCCGCCGAGTTCCGACGAGAACCGCGGCCGGGCGAGGAAGGCGTCCGGGTCGACGCCGGCCTCGCGCATCCACTGCCGCGGCAGATAGAGCCGGCCACGCCGCGCGTCCTCACCCACATCGCGGGCGATGTTGGTCAGCTGCATGCCGATCCCAAGATCGCAGGCCCGAGCCAGGGCGGACGGACTGCGCACATCCATAAGCAGCGACATCATTACGCCGACGGTCCCGGCAACGCGCACGGCGTACTCGTAGAGTTCCTCGATGGTCTCGTAGCCGCGTCCCTCGGCGTCCCAGCGAAACCCCTCGATCAGGGCCCCCGGCAAGGTTTGCGGGATGTTGTAGTAGTGGGCGACGCAGGCAAAGGCACGGTCCGCCGGGTGCGACTGGGGCCGGCCGGCGTAGGCCGCCTCCAGGCGCTCACGGAGCGCGGCCAGGGCCGCCGCATCACCCGGTCCTTCGTCCACGGCGTCATCCGCTTCGCGACAGAAGGCGTAAAGGGCCGTCGCGGCATCCCGCTGCTCCCGCGGGAGCAGCCAGGAAGCCGCCATGAAGGTCCGCGACCCGGTGCTGAGCAGGGCCCGACAAGCTCGGCGATCGGTATGGAGCAGGTACGGCTCCGGCGCCAGGCTTGGATCAGGCGAAGGTACGAGCATCTGGGACTACCTCGTCGAGGATTTTGGCGGATGAGACTACACCGGGCAGGCCGGCGCCGGGGTGCGTACCGGCACCGACCAGGAAAAGGTTCTGGACGTCTTCGCTGCGGTTGTGCGGGCGGAACCAGGCGCTCTGCTGGAGCACCGGCTCCAGGCTGAAGCCGGTGCCGAGCCACGACTTCAGCCGGTGGCGGAAATCAAGCGGCGTGGCCACCAGGGAGGTCACGAGCTCTTCCTCCAGCCCGGGCAGGACCGTCTCGCTGAGGTACTGCGAGATCGCCTGCCGGTAGGGCTCGGCCTGCGCCTCCCAGTCCACGTCCCCACCGAGGTGGGGCACCGGCGAGAGCACATAGAACGCGTCACACCCCTCCGGCGCCAGGGACGGATCGGTGGCCGTCGGCCGATGCAGGTACAGGCTGAAGTCTTCCGCCAGCACCTTGCGCTCGAAGATGTCTCGGATCAGCTCCTTGTACCGTGGCCCCATGAGGATGGTGTGATGCGGCACGTCGTGGTATTGGCGGCGGGTACCGAAGTACCAGACGTAGAGACCCATGGAGTAGCGCGCCCGGTCCAGGCGGCGATCGCTCCAGCGGCGGCGGGCACTGGCCGGCACCAGCTTGCGGTAGGTCCAGGCGGCATCGGCATTGGATACAACGACATCGGCCGCGATGCGCTCGCCGCTGCTCAGCTCCACGCCGGTCGCCCGCCCCTGATCCACGGTGATCGCCTCGACGTCGGCGTTGTAACGGACCTCGCCCCCCTGCCCGGCGATCAGATCGGCCATGCCGCTGGCCAGCCTGCCCGTACCACCCATGACGTAGTGGACCCCCCAGTGCTGCTCAAGGTACTCGATCAGGCAGTAGACCGAGGTCACCGAAAACGGGTTGCCGCCGATGAGCAGCGGGTGGAAGCTGAGCACCTGACGCAGCCGCTCGTCCTTGACGTAGCGCGAAACCAGCCCATGAACGCTGTAGTAGCTCTGCAGCCGGATCAGGTCCGGGACCACGCGGAGCATGTCGGTAAACCGGTTGAACGGCTTGTAGCTGAGCTCCTCGAAGCCGATCCGGAAGATCTCCTCGCTGGCCGCCATGTAGCGGTGGTAGCCATCGACATCGCCGGGTGCGAAGCGCTCCACCTCGGCCCGCATCCGCTCCGGATCGCCGGTGTAGTCGAAGTGACTGCCGTCATCGAAACGGACCCGGTAGAAGGGGTCCATCAGGCGCAGGTCGATGTCGTCCTCAAAGCGCCGACCCGCCAGCTCCCAGAGTTCCCGGAAGAGAAATGGCGCGGTCACGATGGTCGGCCCGGCATCGAAGGTGAATCCGTCCTGATGATGCACGTAGGCCCGCCCCCCTGGTCCGTCCAGACGGTCCACCACGGTGACCCGGTAGCCACGCGCGCCGAGACGGATGGCCGCCGCCAGCCCGCCGAAGCCGGCCCCGATGACCACGGCGTGGGGAGACTGACCGCCGACAGCGGGTGCAGGAGCATCAGGATTCATTCGCATAGGTTTCACCTTAAGTACGGTCGGGACTATGTCAACGAACATCCGCTTCACCGCGACCTTTTGGCGCGGTCGTGCGGATGGCGGCCAGGACCTGCTCGGCCACCCGATCCGGTGCTTCCTCGTGCGCCAGATGGCCAAGGTCGGAGAGGGTTTCCAGTCGCGCCGACGGCACCCGCAGCCGAACCCGCTCGGCCTGCGCCGGGGGCACGGTGCGATCCCCACTGGCTGCGAACAGGACCAGCGGCACGGTCAGCCGCGGCAGATCCTCCATCAGCGCGTAGAGACCGTCATGGGTGCGGGCCATCATCCCCAGCGCAGCGGCCACATGCCCTGGGTGGGTGGCCAGCCGCTGATAGAGGTCGATACCCGCCTCGTCGATCCGGGATCCGGTGCGCGCCAGCACATCCGCGAGGAAATCCCGGTTGCGGGCACGAAAAGCGAGCCAGAAGGGGACCAGCGGGTTGTAAGTCAGGAGACGGGCGGTGGTGGGAAACAGGTGGCCGGCGATGCCGCTGAAGGGCAGAAAGGCGCCGTTGATGCTGATCAGCACATCCGGGCGGATCCGCGCGTCGAGGGCCATGCGCGCCAGCAGCGCTGCGCCCACCGAGTGGCCGATAGCCACCCGTGGACACAGCTCAAGCGCATGGAGGAGTTCGGCGATCCCCTGCCCGGCCCCGCCCAGAGTCTGCAGGCGGCGCGGCGGCGGGGCGCTGAATCCGTGACCCGGCAGGTCCGGCGCGACCACGGTATAGTGCCGAGCCAGCCGCGGGCCGAAATCGCGCCAGGAGTGAACGGAAGCGGCACTGCCATGCAGCAGCAGGGCGGGCGGCCCCTCTCCGTAGACCTGGACGTGCCAGCGCAACCCGCCCGCGTCGACGAAACGGCTCGCCTTGTGGTTCGGCCACCCGGCAGCCTCCCGCTCCCAGGCCAAACCCGCTCCCATGGCCTCCCTCCTAGGTCTAGCGCCCGGTACCGGTCACCGCCTGCACCGCTGAGCTGATCGAAGAGGCATCGGCACGCGGCAGGGGCAGGTATTCGGCGCCCATGGCCTCGGCCAGCTCACGACCCATCGGCCGCGGCCGCGGCGAGGTGTCCACCACCAGAGCCCGGATCCCCATCACCCGGATGGCGCGAGCCGACTCGGTGGCCTCCTGCTGCGCCTTCTCCCGACCGCCCACCCCTTCACGGGTGACATTGGCGCGGCCGTCGGTGAGCAGGATCAACACCGGGGTGGCGCCCTTGCGGCGGACCTCGTCGGTGAGCTGTCGGGCGGTATCGATGCCTGCAGCCAACGGCGTGCCGCCTCCCCCGGGCAGCCCGGCAAGCCCCTTCTTGGCGCGGGTCAGCGAGCGCGTCGGCGGCAGCAGCACCTCAGCCCCTCGGCCCCGGAAGGCAACCAGCGCCACCTCGTCCCGACGCACGTAGCATTCGGCCAGCAGCAGCTCCACGGCGCCCTTGGCCTCGGAGAGGCGGTGCATGGCTGATGACCCCGAGGCGTCCACCGCGAAGATGGTCGTCGTCTGACTGCGCTGCTTGAACCGGGTAATACGAAAGTCCTCGGGGCGGACGATCACCCGGCGGCCGGTCTGGTCGTGCTGGCGCCGCAGGGGCTGCCAGGGGGCCGCCGTGCGCAGGGTCTCCACAACATTCAACCGAGCCCCGCCACCGGGACTGCCCGGGCGCACCCCGGCCGGCCGGCCGCGCCCACCGCCCTGCTGAAGGGCACCGGCCCGCCCCGGCGTCTGCGAGCGGTTGCGCTGGGCCAGTTCCCGGATCTTCATCTGCTGCAGCAGGTTGTCAGGCAGTACGGCACGCGCTGCATCGAGCACCACCTCGGCGGGGATCTCCGCCGGCGCCTGCTCTTCGTCGTCCTCCTCGTCCGGCCCTTCCTCGGGCTGGTCCTGCTCGCCGCCGTCATCCTCCGGCCGCTCCTCATCCGTCTCCTGTTCTGGCGGCGGGGGCGACTCCTCCTGTTCCTGCTGCTCGGCCTCCTGCTGTTCAGGCTCCTGCTGCTCTTCGGGCTGCTCCTGTTCCGGCTGTTGCATCTCCGGAATGCGGGTGGCCCGCGGCACCAGGATCAGGCGGGTGGCCAGGGCAACATCCTCCTGGCTGACCTCGGTCCGCCCATCCAGCGCTGCGGCCGCCCGGGCGGCGCGCAGGGCCTGCAGCGGTGCGCGCAGCGAGCCGATGCCGAGCGCCAGCCCGCCGGCACACAGGGCCTCGGCGAGGTCGTCGGAGCAAGTGACCTGGTCCAGGCGCTCGCGGGCCGCAGCGACATCCTCCGCTGTGTACTCGCAGCCGCCAGCGACGTGGACCGGAATCCCGTTAAGCTCGAGATGGCAACCCAGGCGGTCCCGGAGCGGTCCCACCGGCCGCTCGTCCTCCTCGGCCCCCTCGTCCAGGGCGATCACCCCGAAACGACTCGTCATCCGATCGGCCAGGCCGTCCCGCTCCAGCCGGACCTCGCCGTTATCGAGCACGGCCCCCAGCTTGCCGGCCGTGGCCGGCGCAATGCGCTCAGCCATCGCCAGCACGGCCACGCCGCCATCGACCTCGGCCAACACCCCGCGCTCGACCACTGGCCGGCCGGAACGCAGCGTAGCGGTCAGGTCGAGCCCGCCTAGCAGGCGGCTGTCCGAGATATTGATCGGGATGCGGCGCCAGGGCGTACCCGCGGGCAGCAGCTCACGGGCGATCTGCACCCAGCGCTCGCGCACCGGCCCGGGCAGCGAGCGCAGGCATACCCCCCCCACGCCGGGGGGGTCGATCGCCAGCAGCGCCGCGGCGCACGTCGCATCCTCCCAGGCGGACTCGGCGTTGGTGTAATCGAGCGCGGCGCTCATGCAGGCAGGTGCTCCTCCACGGCTCGCTGGACCCGGGTGGTGGACCCGGACTCGTCGAGGGGATCGCGGCGCAGCCGATGGCGCAGCGCCACACTCGCCACTTGGCGCAGGTGCTTGACCTCGACCTGACCCGCCTGCTCGAGGGCAGCGGCAGCGCGGGCGGCACGGATCAGGGTCAGTTCACCGCGGAGCCCGTCGGTGCCCAGGGCGATGCACAGCGTCGACGTGCGCTCAAGGATCTCATCGGTGACCTCGACGTGCGGCAGCTGCTGGCGTCCGCGCTCGATGCGCTCCCGCACCTCGGCGTCATGATCCGCCCACTTGCGCACGAACGCCTTCGGGTCGGACTCGTACTCATCGCGCCGGCGGACCACCTGCATGCGCGTGTGCAGGTCTTCCGGCGTGGAGACTTCCACCGACAGCCCGAAACGGTCGAGCAGCTGCGGGCGAAGCTCTCCCTCCTCAGGGTTGCCGCTGCCAATCAGGACGAACTTGGCCGGGTGGCGCACGCTGAGCCCCTCGCGCTCGACCACGTTCTCGCCGCTGGCGGCCACGTCAAGCAGGAGATCAACAATGTGATCCTCGAGGAGGTTCACCTCGTCGATATAAAGAAAACCGCGGTTGGCGCGTGCCAGAAGCCCCGGCTCGAAGGCCTTTTCCCCCCGCGTCAGCGCCTGCTCGAGGTCGAGGGCACCGACGACACGGTCCTCGGTCACCCCCAGCGGCAGGTCCACCACCGGCACGTTGATCTCTTGCACGTTGAGTTGCTTGCCCGCCTGGGTCTGCTCCCGGCAGTGATCGCAGAGGGTATCGTCGTGATCCGGGTTGCAGTGGTACGGGCAGTCAGACACTGCGCGAATCGTCGGCAGCAGCCCGGCCAGGGCACGGACTACCGTCGACTTGCCGGTGCCGCGGTCGCCAAAGACCAATACACCGCCGATGGAGCCGTCCACCGCGGCAATGGTCATCGCGAGCTTCATCTCGTCTTGCCCGGCGATCGCCGAGAAGGGAAACGCTGGTGCCATGGATTGTGCCGTCCCAGTTTTTGGAGTCAGTGACCTTGCGGAAACGGGCCGCCCGGCCCGCGCGCAGATTAACAGAGGGACACGCCCGGTACAGCCCTACCGGGCCGCCCACTCCGCGACCGGCTGCTCACGAATCAGACGCCGGAACCACGGCGTGTAACGCCGGGGATGCTGCTCGGTATCCGCCTGAATCCGCAACGGGGCCGCCCAGGCCCATGCGCCGATTTCGGCCGGATCCGGGGCGGGCTGATCGTCCAGGGCGCGGCCAATCAGCACATGGGCGTATTCATGTTCGGCGAGCCCGGTATGAGGATCTTCGGCGTGGTAGGTAAACTGCGAAACCGGCTGCAAGCGGGTCGTGAAACCGAACTCTTCGCCCAGGCGGCGCTCGGCCGCCTCGGTGACGCCCTCGCCGGGCCGCGGATGGCCACAGCAGGAGTTCGACCAGAGCCCCGAGAAGTGGTACTTGCTATCGGCGCGACGCTGCAGGAGCAAATGACCGCGCGGACTGAACACGAGCACGCAGAACGCCAGGTGCAGGGTCCCGCCGTCGGCGTGGGCGCGGATCTTCTCTTCGGTGCCGACGCGCTGCCCTTCCGGGTCGACGATCACCACGTGCTCCATCGTGTCCTCCCCGCTAGAGACCTCGGCGCGCATTGGGCAACATCGTCGCGCCCCCCTTGCGCCTGGCGCGATAGTACGACCATTCTCTAAACGCTGGCAAATGCGCCGTTACGTCGCACAGAACCGTATACTGGAAAGATCCATCACCGGCCCCCTGAGTCGGCCGGGGTGGTGCATTGGAAGGTCACCTCGACCCTGACGTGAGAGGAGCCAGAATGATGAGCAAGAAACCGTGTGACCGCTCCCGCCGCAAGTTCCTGCGCCTGGGCCTAATGAGCACGGCGGCGATCCCGGCCGCGAGCCTGTTCGGCTCCAAGGCCATGGCGGATGACAACAACAACGGCAACGACCGGACCTGGGAGATCATCAGCGAGGATGCGCCGGAGGCCAAGGGCATCGGCTACGTGCATAATCAGGCCGACGCCGACATGGACCATCCCCGCTTCGAAAGCCACCAGTTCTGCGCCAACTGCCTGCTCTACGTCCCCCACGAGGAGGACGGAGACCACGGCTACTGCGCCGCCTTCGGCATGGACGAGAAGCGCCTGGTCAATGCCAACGGCTGGTGCTGGGCCTGGGAAGACGCCGGTGATGCCGCCGAGGTGGGTCCCCGCGACGTCCCCGCGGACCAGCTGCGGCGGGGCTGACCCCACCGCTTCAGGTACGGGGTGAACCAGCCGGGCGGGAGCGCCCCGGTTGCTGCGCCAGAGACCGCCGGGCTGCCTGATCCAGGCGCCCGGCGACGTCTTATTGGCGCGGCCGATCACGATATCGGTCAACCATCGAAGATCCAGCGTCAAGGACCCTAGACAGCAGGCGGTCTAGCCGTGCAAGTTACGCGGATAGACCGAATCACGCAGTTACCAAGGCAGTCGCGGAGGCTCGACCCATGCGTATCGTCTTTATCCATCCCAACTACTCTTCGGGCGGTGCGGAAATCGCGGGCAACTGGCCCCCGGCATGGGTCGCCTACCTGGCCGGCCATCTCAAGCGCGCCGGCTACGACAACATTCGGTTCATCGACGCGATGACCAACAACTTCTCCGACGAGTACATCCGCGAGGAACTGGAGAAGGAAAAACCGGACATCGTGGCGACGACGGCGATCACGCCTTCGATCTACGTCGCCGAGCGAAGCCTGGAGATCGCCAAGGAGGTTGACCCCGAGGTCGTCACCCTCATCGGCGGTATCCACCCGACCTTCATGTACAAGCAGGTCCTCAGCGAGGCGCCCTGGATTGACGCCGTGGTCCGTGGCGAGGGTGAGGAGATCATGGTCAACCTCGCCCGCGCGGTTGACGAGGGGCGCTGGCCCGATGAGCGCGAGTCCATCCTCGGGATCGCTTACCGCGACGGCGAGCAGATCGTCGCCACGCCGGCGGCGCCGACCATCAAGGACCTCGACAGCATCGAGCCGGACTGGGGCATCCTGGAGTGGGAAAAGTACACCTACATCCCGCTCAACACCCGAGTCGCCATCCCCAACATGGCGCGGGGCTGCCCGTTCACCTGCTCGTTCTGCTCGCAGTGGAAGTTCTGGCGCGACTACCGGATCCGCGATCCGAAGAAGGTCGTGGACGAGATCGAGAAGCTTGCCGACGAGCACGACGTCGGATTCTTCATCCTTGCCGACGAAGAGCCGACCATCAACCGCAAGAAGTTCATCGAGTTCTGTCAGGAGCTGATCGACCGCGGACTCCCGGAACGCGGCATCCTCTGGGGCATTAACACCCGTGTCACCGACGTGCTGCGCGACGAGGAACTCCTGCCCTTCTACCGCAAGGCCGGCCTGATCCACGTCTCGCTGGGCACAGAGGCAGCCGCGCAGCTCAAGCTGGACCGGTTCAACAAGGAGACCACCGTCGCCCAGAACAAGAAGGCGATCGAACTCCTGCGCAACGCCGGGATCGTGGTCGAGGCTCAGTTCATCGTTGGTCTCGAGAACGAAACCGCCGAGACGCTCGAAGAGACCTACCAGATGGCCCAGGACTGGAAGCCGGACCTGGCCAACTGGGCCATGTACACCCCCTGGCCGTTCTCGGACCTGTTCCGCGAGCTCAAGGACACCGTGGAGGTGTACGACTTCGAGAAGTACAACTTCGTGACGCCGATCATCAAGCCGCAGGCCATGGACCGCGGCGAGCTGCTCGATCGTACGATGAGCAACTACCGGCGCTTCTACATGCGCAAGGCGCTGTTCTCCTACCCGTGGGCGGGGACCGGTGACCGGCGCAAGTATCTCTTCGGCTGCCTCAAGGCCTTCCTCAAGGCTGGCTTCCAGCGCAAGTTCTACGACCTGGGCAAGCATGGCTACTGGGGTCCGCAAACCCGGAAGAAGGTCAGCGAGAACATCGAGAAGAACTTCGACAAATCGCGGACCCTTTCCGAGGCACAGCGGGCGGAGTACGAGGAGCACGCATCCAAGGAAGAAATCAAGGCTGCCCGGTCTCACAAGGCGGGCACGGAGACGGAACGCACCCCGGCGGAAGCCACCGTGCAGGTCCACCGGGACGGAGTCCCCGGCAAGGACAAGCAGCAGAAGGCTGCTGAGACCGACGAAGTCTGAGGGTTCCAGAGTGGACGCAGCGACCGGGCAACATGAAGAGGCCCGCATCGGGCCGAACGCGATCCTTCAGGTTGCGGCGGCGTTGTCCGCCCTCGAAGACGAGGATACCGCCCGGCGGTGCTTTGACGCCGCTGGGCTATCCGACTGGCTCGAGCATCCCCCAGAGGCGATGGTTCCGGAGTCAACGGTCGCCGCACTCCACCAGTGCGTACGACGCGAACTCGGCGCCGACCGGGGCGCGCGGGTGATGCGCGAGGCAGGCGAGCGGACCGGGGAGTACGTCCTGAACAACCGCATCCCCGCCCCGATCCGGGCCCTGCTGCGGTTTCTTCCGCCGGTCCTGGCCGGACCAATGCTGCTCAAGGCCATCTCCCAGCACGCCTGGACGTTTGTCGGCTCCGGACAGCTGACCATTCGCAAGGGTCGACCCTGCTTGCTGGAGCTGGCCCACAACCCGGTCATCGCCGGCGAGCGGGCCGAAGGGCCGGTTTGCCACTGGCATGCCGCCGCCTTTGAGCACCTGTTCCGGTCGCTCGTCCACGGCGACTCCACCATCCGCGAGACCCGTTGCGCGGCCGCTGGTGACGAACGCTGCGTCTTCGAGCTGCGCTACCGCTGACTTCTCTCCGCCCGCCGCGATATCAGCCGGCCGGACCGCCCAACATGGGGAAGGTCACTCCGAGCGCCCAGGCGAACGCCACCGCGTTGGCCAAGCCGGCCACCAGCGGATGCCCCGTGTGCCGGTAGACCCACCGACTGAACAGCCCGTAGACCGCGAAGAAGACCACCACCACCGGGACGATGAGCAGCAGGAAGAACAGCCCTTGCGGATCGAGTGCCACCGCCAGTCCCAGCGAGACCAGGAAGAGCACCTTGGTGGCGGCGTAGGCGCCGCGGCGCATCCCCTGCCCCCGGCTCAGCCACTCATCGGCGAGGAAGTACGGCAGCGTGCCGGCCACCATCGCTAGCATCAGCGGCAGCCGCTCGATGGAGGGATAGAAAACGGTCACGAACTGATCGAGCACCGCACCAAGGATGACCAGGCAGTAGGCGGTGACCGCAGCAGCGCCGAGCAGCCAGCGCCCCCCGGTGCGTCCGGACACGCCGACGGCGGCGGCGATATCCCGCACGCCGGGCCGCCCCGCGGTCCACCACAGCAGGACCGTACTCAGCAGCCCGTAAACCCCGAAATGGATGGCAACGTAGTCGCCGATCACCACCGGCAGGAAGTCGGTAGGCACCGGCGCAAGCACCAGTGGCGTCGCCAGCGCCGGGACACCGGCAACAACGGCCAAACGCCGCCATCCGGCACCCGCTCCCTGCCCGACCACGGCCACCCGCGGCAGCAGGCGCGCAGCCGGCCGCGCCAGGGTGATCACCGCCGCCAGCAGGAGGGCCACCCACGGCCCGCGGGCCGCCACCCAACCGTCGCTGTCGCGCTCGAACGCCTGATCCAGCCAGGCCACCGCCTCCTTCAGGCTGACCTGACTGTACAGCACACCCACGTGCTCGACCCCCGGCGCCACCGCAATGCGCCGCGCAGTGCCGTCGCCGAAGTCGCCGTAGGTCCGCCCGAACTCCACGTCCTCGGGCTCGAGCTCGGCAAAGGCCATCGCCACCACGCGTTGACCCTCCTCCTGCAGACGACGCTCGAACCCCCCAACCACACTCATTACGTTGGCCGGGGTCTCGGCATCCACGGTCGGCGCAAACATGGACACCCCCACCGTGGCCACCACATCGTCCCGCTGCTGCGCGAACCGTACGATGATGTTCGACGCCATGGAGTGGCCAAGGACGGCCATGGGCTCAGCCTCGCCCATCAATTCCGCCCAAGCGTAGTCGGCCACCCGCTCCGTCTGCTCCACCAGCGCCTGAGCTGCGCCATCCTGTGCGGTGATGTCACCGTGCAACGGGCGTGGATTCCGACCGTGGCCGAGGTAGTCAAAACTGACCACGGTATAGCCGTTACCGGCCAGCGTCAGGGCGAAGGGATCCATGAGGGGGCGCGAGCCGGCAAACCCGTGGGAGACAAGCACGACCGGCCCCGGTTGACCGGCTTCCGGCCGATAGATCGTAGCTGGTGTATCAGCGATGGTCAGCACCTCGCGCTCAATGCCGACCTCGTCGCCGAAAAGTTGATGGAGCGCCACGCCGATAGCGATCAGCGCAGCCAGTGCCAGCCCCAGATCCCACCGCGCAGAGCGTCCACTGCCAGCCATCTTCGGCGGTCACCCCGAGGAGGAGGAGGCGTCCGCGTCGGCCGGCTTGGCAGCCACTTCCCGCGTGCCCCGGTTGCGCGCCTTGAGGCCCCAATGCCAAAGGAAGGCGGTGGGCATGGGGATGACCAGGAACCAGTGTTCCAGGATGGCTAGCGCCATCAGAGTCGCCACCAGCGTCAGCCCCACGGCGGTGAACGCATCAACCCCCGGGGCCATAGCGGCCTGAACCAGAAGCACCAGCGCAACGGTAGAGACACTCACCGAAAACGGGAAAAACAGGTTCATCGGGCGCCGCCGCATGAAACCGCGCAGGAACTGCATGTGCTCCGGCACGAACTCCTCGTTGAGATTGCGCACCCCGAGGAATACGTTCACCCGCGCGCTCTCGTGCATCCAGGCCAGCACCAGGAAGGTCCACAGCGCCACCAGATTGCCGTCCCCCCAGGTCAGGATCGCCAGCACGACGCCGAGCACTAGGATGGCCAATTCGTGGTAGACGTTGCTCTGCAGCGCATGACCGAAGTGACGCCAGCCCGAGCAGTCCGGCGGGCAACGGATCTGCCGTGGCCCGGTAAGGTAATTGGTATAGTAACTCAGCTCCACCCACGCCCAGATCAGCAAAGCGCTGGTAAAGGCGATGTAGGCACCGCCAACCGAGGTGTCGGTGCTGCTAATCGCCACCCCGTAGAGCCCCATCCCGAGCCCGACGGTCCCACCGAGCATGCTCCAGCGGAAGGTATGCACCGGGAGGTTGTCCAGATAGATCACCACGCCGGTGCTGAACCACCAGAGAAACAGCGCGAAGAGCGCTGGCAGCAGGTATTCGACCATTACGGCCCCTCGACGCCGTTCTCTTCGTCCTCAGTGTCCAGGAAACGGACGAAGGCGCCGGCGTTGTCCTCACCGAACGCGGCCAGGTCGACCCCCTGCCCGGTGACCGGATCCTCGAGGATGAGCCGTCCGTCCGCGCGCCCCTTGAGGATGAATGGGACCTCGTCACTGCCGCCCGTCCGGACCCGCGACTGGGCGAGCTGCCGAACCGTCTGGCGCATAAACGACTCCTCGCCCTCGCCAGCCCTCGCCAGCTCCTCGCCGGTGCGGCCATCACGGACGACGATCTCGCCATCCACATCGTGGAACGACAGCGCACGCTCAGCCACCGGGGGCTGAAAATCCGTCCCGGTCGTGCCGAGGACCAACTCGGTGTAAAGCACGTAGACGGTCAGCATCAGGATGAGCCCCAAGGCGGTCACCGGCATAATGACCTTGGAGATCGGTCCTGCCTTAAGATGCTCGTCGTTGTCGGAAGAAGCCATGGTCAGATCGTCTCTCCGGCGAAGGTCAATGCCGCCGCACTCAGGAGTGCGCGGCGGCTTCCTGATCGACCCCGGAGGCGGTCTGCGTACCCTCTTCCCGTGCCCGGTGGGCCTCCAGCGCCTCGGCCAGAATCCGCGCCGCCTCGTCGCCATCCGGGATGACCCGGAGGGTCGGCTCGGGGGGGCTCAGCCGCCAGGGCCGAACGTGGGGCCAAAATAGCAGAAAACGGACCTTCTCGCCCTCATCCAGCCGCAGGGAAACGTCACTCGTGCCGTCCCTGTGCTGGGCCAGGTTCGCTGCCTCGATGCGGTCAAACGGCAGATTGACCGTCGTGGGTAACGACGCCCCGATACGCATCACCACACGCCGGTTGGTGATGGTGTAGAGCGTGGTAGTGCCCATCCACCAAGCCAGTGCCATGAGCAGGCCCACTGCAACCGCACCGATGAGCAGCTGGTTCAGGGCGTAACCGCCCGCGGCCACCGCCCCTTCGCCCTGGAGCAGCGCGTCCGTGGCGAACCACGTGCCGACGATGACGAAGTAGGCGGCAACCTTGCGGACATGAAGCGCCCGCTTGGCGAGCGACCACCAAGCGGGCTTTCCCTGCCACAGGATCTCTTCCCCATCCGGGAGCTCCTCGGGGAGCCCCGGGATGGGTTCGAACTCGTGCGTCCTCAAAGGAACGGCTCCGTGCGGCCAGGCACCGCGTACAGGACACCACCGCCGAAGTACCCGGTGATGAAGTCCTCTTCCTGCGGCGAGATGCGATCCGCTTCACGCAGCCGCGGGACATCGGTGAACTGCTGCCCCGTGATGGCGTTGACGCGCACCTTGCTGTCGTAGCCGACGCGGGCGAAGTTGATCGGCAGCAGGACTCGGTCGCCGCTGGAACCCACGCCGGAGAGGTCCATCTCCAGGTACATCGGGCGCAGCTCGCCACGATCGACCCAGATATCCACGATCTTACCGGCGACCTTGCCGTCGCAACCAAGCACCTGGTAGCCACGCGGGTCAGGATCAATCTCCGGCCAGAAGCGGGCGACATCACGACTCATGCCCACCTCGAACTCGGTGGCAACCCGCAGCGGGCAGATCTTCTGCTTGCCGCCGTGGGTGACCTCCGGCTCGTCCTCACGCTTGGCCCACGCGGCGGGACCAAGGCCATCAACCATCGGGTTGCCGGTCGGCTCCAGGGGCGCACCGTCCCAAGGCGCGGTCGGCTCCGCACGCAGCTGGGTGTTGAGTTCATAGTCGGTCTTCTCGGCACGCGGCACCTGGATGCTGCGGCCGTCCGCGAGCTTGAAGACCTTGGGACTCGGCGGAGCCGGGAAGCCGAGCTTCTTCTCCGGGGTCCGGTTGCAGTTTTCGTTGGCTTCCGCCTGCAGCGGATACCCCTCGCGCTTGTCCTCCATCCGCAGATAGACGATCAAGCCGGCCAGAAAGAGCCAGAACGCGTAGAGCGTCATCTGAGCTACGTTCATGTAGTCAGTAAGAGCGCCAGTTCCTTCCATAACGAACCTCCACTCGAAAGGGCCTTACCGATTGAACGGCGTGGCCTGTACGAGACGACGATGACGTTTGCCTAACCCTGCCACGCTGGGCGCGCCAAGGGCCCGTGTGCGACCGCAGTCGCTAGTAACCCGACTCGTTGGACGTTGCTGTCGACGGCGATACGCTCCTCCCCCCCTCTCTTGCAAACCGCGCCAGCGGCCACGCCGCGACGACCATGGCGAGCAGCAGCACGATCTCCACCGAGTAGACCACGCTGTACCCTGCCGCCGGGTGCAGATACAACTCCGGCATCCGGCCGGCTTCCGCCAACGCCGGGACCAGATCCGAGATCCCGGCACCAGCAGCCAGTGCGGCACCGAGCACGGTTGCCTGCACTGCACCCCATGCACCGATGGCGATCCCGCTCTGCTCGCGCGTCGCCATCGACATCGTTGCGGCGAGCGTCCCGACGTAGAACAGGGCCCCTCCGACCCCGATCACGACCTGCCCGATCCTGAAGACCGTCGGCGAGTCGAGGGGTGCCGAGACGATCACCAGCGAAAACGCCAGCACGCCAACCAGGGCACCGATGGTCGCCACACCGTAGGCGTTGATCCCGCGCTCAAGGGCCATCTTGGCGAACCAGAAGCCGATGAGCATGCCAATCGCCCACAAGCCGGTCAGCAGCGTGGTACCGGCGACCTCCAGGCCCAGGACTGAGGCCCCGTAGGGCTCGATGATGATGTCCTGCATCCCGAAACCGGCGGCACCGATACCGATGACCACCAGGAGGCGAACCACCGGCCCCCTCTCTACGAAACTTTGCCACGACTCGCTTAACGGTGGACGCGGTCGATCGACGCGGCTGCGCTCGGGATCCCGTGGCTCCTGGCGCCAGAGCGCGAACACATTGAGCGCCCAGACCACCAGAGCGGCCCCCTGAAGCACCTGCACCAGGCGCTCGTGGCTAAAGTCAGAGAGCAGCAGATAGAACACACCGGTGGAGATGACCATGCCGAGCAGCAGCATGACGTACATCACGCCGACCACCTGCGGCAGTTTTCCCTCCGGCGCAAGGTCGTTGGTCAGGGCCAGGCCGGTCGTCTGGGTGACGTGGACACCGAGGCCGGCCAGGAAGAACGCCAGCGCCGCACCCAGGGATGCCAGGAAGGGCGCATCGGCGCCGTACTCGGCCTGGACCAGAAGCCCGAACGGCATCACCGCCAGGCCGCCAAACATCAGCAGCGTGCCGATCCAGAGGTACGGCACCCGCCGCCACCCCAGCGCCGACCGCCGGTGGTCCGAGCGGTGCCCGATCAGCAGGCGCAGCGGTGCGAACAGGATCGGCAGGGCGATGACCGCGCCGAGCAGGGAGGCTGCAATGCCCAGCTCGTAGATCATCACGCGATTGAGCGTCCCCGTGAACATGACGTAGAGCATGCCCACAGTGACCTGGAATAGGGACAGACGCAGGATCTGCGTCATGGGCAGTTCCCGGGTCCCGACATCGGCGAAGGGGACGGCCAGGCGGCGCAGGCGCGCCTTGAGAAGAGACGCGGTATCCGTCATGGTCGCTGCAGCTCCAACGCCTGAGAAATGTAGAACCCCCGTGCGATCTTGCGTGTCCGACCGACTTGCCAGCCGCTACCCAGGGTCGGCTCGTTGCCAATGGCCTGGCGCAGCCGGCGCTCGGCAACCGGCTCAATCGCCGGAGAGCGATCGCCCCGCGGGAAGAGCTTGCCGACGGCGTGCATGGTCGCCAGAAGCGGCGTGCGCGGCGCGAAGGTGAACACCATCTGCTGTCGTGTACGCCTGGCCAGGCCCGCCAGCGCCGCCACGGCGTCCGCGCAGGGGTAGTGGATGAGCACATCCATCGACACGACCCGATCAAACTCTCCCCAGTCCGGATCGAGCATGTCGCCGACGTGGTACGCCAACCGTCCGGCACCCACGTCATCCGGCATCCGTTGATGGGCGATATCGATCAGGTTTTGCGAGACGTCGACACCAACCACATGGGCGCCCCGGCGCGCGGCCTCGACACTCAGTTCACCGGGGCCGCACCCGGCATCCAGGATGCGTTCACCGGTGAGATCGGCCGGAAGCCAGTCGAGCAGCGTCTGCCGCATCTCGGCCCGACCGGCGCGCACCGTGGCCCGGACACCGCTGACCGGGGCATCCGAGGTCAGCCGCTCCCAGGCCTTGGTGGCCGTTCGGTCGAAGTAGGTGGTGACCCGGCTGCGCCGTTGTTGATACGACTCCGTAGGCATCAGTCGAACCCCAGCAGATCGAAGACCTCGCGATCCTTCAACGGCGCGGGGTTCAACGGATCGACGCCATTCCACAGCGCAGCCGCCAGGCTGAGGTATTCGTCGCGCACGCGGTCGAGTTCATCGGACTGCTCGTCGAGTTCGAACAGCGTGGCCTTGTGAAGACGGCTGCGCCGCACCACGTCGTAGTTCGGCACGTGCGCCAGGGTACGCAGCCCGATGCGCTCGTTGATCCGGTCAATCTGATCGGTCCGCTCGCTGCGATTGGCGATCACCCCGCCGAGGCGCACCTTGTAATTCTTTGCCTTGGCCTGGATGGCACCGGCGATCCGGTTCATGGCGAAGATCGAGTCGAAGTCGTTGGCGGTGACAATCAGCGCCTGGTCCGCGTGCTGTAAAGGCGCCGCGAACCCGCCACAGACCACGTCGCCGAGCACGTCGAAGATGACCACATCGGTCTCTTCCAGCAGGTGGTGCTGCTTGAGCAGCTTGACCGTCTGCCCCACGACGTAACCGCCGCACCCGGTTCCGGCCGGCGGGCCACCGGCCTCCACACAGAGCACGCCGTTGTAGCCTTCGTAGACATAGTCCTCGGGGCGGAGCTCCTCCATGTGGAAGTCCACCTCTTCGAGGCTGTCGATCACCGTTGGCACCAGACGCTTGGTGAGCGTGAAGGTCGAGTCGTGCTTGGGGTCGCAGCCAATCTGCAGCACGCGCTTGCCCAGCTGGCTGAAGGCGACGGCAAGGTTGGAAGAGGTCGTACTCTTGCCGATCCCGCCCTTGCCATAGACAGCGAAGACCTTGGCCCGGTCCATGCCGCCGGTGGATTCCATGTGGACCTGCGAGCTCCCCTCGCCATCGCCTCGGCCTCCGATCCCGGACACCGGCACCGAGCCATTGCTCATGCGGCCTGCTCCTCCTCGTTGACGCCCTCGTAGTAGTCCTCGAGCTCGTCCCCGGCCCGGCGCAGGGCCTCGAGCGTCTCCTCATCGGGGTTCCAGTAGTTGCGCTCGTGGGCTTCCAGCAGCCGGTTCGCCAGCTTGGCCGACGCCGCCGGGTTGAGCTGCGCCATGCGCTCGCGCATCTCGTCGTCGAGCATGAAGGTCTGGGTAAACTGCTGATACACCCAGGGCTGTACCTGGCCGGTGGTCGCCGACCAGCCCATGGTGTTGGTCAGGTGGACCTCGATCTGGTGCACCCCCTCATAGCCGTGCTCCAGCAGCCCCTCGTACCACTTCGGGTTGAGCATCCGGGTGCGGGTCTCCAGCGCCACCTGGTCGGAGAGGGTCCGCACCTTGCCCTCCCCCCGGGTCTGGTCGCCGATGTAGACCGGCACGTGCTCACCTCCGCGGGAGCGCGCGACCGCGCGACTGATGCCCCCGAGGGTGTCGAAGTAGTGATCGACCGTGGTCACGCCGAGTTCCACCGACTCCAGGTTCTGGTAGGTCAGCTCAACCCCGGAGAGCATGCTGCCGAGCAGCTCCTCCTGGCGCTTCGGTTCACCGCTGCGCCCGTACGCGTAGCACTTGCGCCGGGTATAGGTATCCGCCAGTTCGTCCTCGTTTTCCCAGGCGCCCTGGTCGATCATCGAGCCGACATTGGAGCCGTAGGCCCCGTCCGCGTTGGAGAACACCCGCAGCGCGGCGGTTTCGAAATCGCACCCGTGCCGCTCCTGATACGCCAGGGCGTTGCGGCGGATCGGGTTCATCTCCGGCGGCTCGTCCTCGGCGGACGCAGCCAGGTACGCTGCCTCGGCCAACACCCGGGTCTGCAGGGGCAGCAGGTCGCGGAAGATCCCAGAGAGGGTAATCACCACGTCGATGCGCTTGCGACCTA
Organism: Halorhodospira sp. 9621; assembly: GCF_022228055.1. Classification (NCBI taxonomy): domain Bacteria; kingdom Pseudomonadati; phylum Pseudomonadota; class Gammaproteobacteria; order Chromatiales; family Ectothiorhodospiraceae; genus Halorhodospira; species Halorhodospira sp. 9621. The sequence goes on along the minus strand of NZ_JAJNRD010000012.1, from coordinate 21,998 downwards.
GCTCCTCGAGCGGGATGAGCTGCGCCCCGGCGAGCTTACCGTAACTGTCGAAACGCGGCCGGGCACCGATCAGGTGGAGGGCCTGACCGATGGGGGCTCCCTCGCTCTTCAGGTTGTCCGTCCCCCAGAGGACCATAGCGATGGAATCGGGCAGCTCCTGGCCCTCCTCGCGGTGCTTCTCGAGCAGCCGCTCGGCCTGCCGTGCGCCGTCCTGGACGGCGAAGGCGCTGGGCAGGCGGTAGGGGTCGAAGCCGTGCATGTTCCGCCCGGTAGGCAGGATCTGCGGGCTACGCAGCAGGTCACCACCCGAGACCGGCGGCACGAACCGGGCATCCAGGGCGTGGACGATGCCCTGCAGCTCCTGGTTATCCCCCAACTTCCGTGCCGTGTCGGCCAGTCCTTCCAGAACCTCTTCGGTGACCTCCGGGTCATCGTTCTCGGCCCGGGCCAGCGCCTCCCGTGGCGAACAGCCGTCAACCAGTGCCTCGACACAGGCCCGCTCCACGGTCACACCGTGGGTGGTCTCCGCCATGGTCACCAGCTGGTCGACCCGGCCCTCGCGGGACGGGGGCTGACCCACCACATGGAGCCCCTCGGGGATGAGGGTGTACTCCATCTCGAGGATGTCCTCGCTGAGCTGCGCAATGCGCCGCTCCGCTTCCTCCTCGGCCCACTCGGGCTCAAGTTCGGCCAGATCCACCTCGGCGGCCTGGGCCTGGATCAGGCGGGCCAGCTCGGTGCGCTCTTCCACGTTGTCCGGCGGCGCAGAGCGGTAGCGCTCCACGGAAGCCTTGAGCTCGAGCAGCCCCTTGTACAGGCCCGCCTTGCCAACCGGCGGGGTCAGATAGCTGATCAGCGTGGCGGCAGAGCGCCGCTTGGCGATGGACCCCTCGGAGGGGTTGTTCGCCGCGTAGAGGTAGTAGTTGGGCAGATCGCCGATCAGCCGATCGGGCCAGCAACCCGCGCTCATGCCGCACTGCTTGCCCGGCATGAACTCCAGGGCACCGTGGGTGCCGAAGTGCAGCACCGCATCCGCCCCAAAATCCTCTCGGATGTACCGGTAGAACGCCGACATGGCGTGGGTCGGTGTCAGCCCCTTCTCGAAGAGCAGCCGCATCGGGTCGCCCTCGTAACCAAAGCCCGGCTGCACGCCCACGAAGACGTTGCCGAACTGCGCGCCGAGGACGTGGATGGATTGTCCGTCACTCTGCGCCTTGCCCGGAGCTGGTCCCCACTGCTCCTCGATCTCCTTGAGATAGGGCTCGCGGGCAACATAGTCGTCCACCGTCACCCGGTGGTGGACGTTGGCGTGGGCCCCATAGCTGCCGGCGTTGCCCTTGATGATGCGATCGCGCAGATCGTCCACGGACTCGGGCAGATCGACCCGATAGCCGGCATCATCGAGTTCCACCAGGGTGTTGTAGAGGGATGCGAATACCGACAGGTATGCCGCCGAGCCCAAGGCGCCGGCCTCCGGCGGGAAGCTGAAGATGACGATGCTCAGCTTGCGGTCGCTGCGTGGGCTACGCCGCAGGCGGATCAGCCGATCGACCCGGGAGGCCAGCATCGCGGCCCGCTCGGGGTGGGCCTCCATGCGGCAGACACCGTCGGCCCCAGGGATCGCCGCACGGCCACCGAAGACCACCGGTCCAGTGGCACCATCAAGCTCGGGGATGGCCACCATCATGGTGGTCTCTACCGGGGTAAGGCCGCGATCGGAACCTTCCCATTGCTCCAGGGACTGGAACTCCAGCGCCTGGGCGTTGAGATACGGCACGTCGAGCTTGCGCAGCAGCCGCTCGGCGGCGCCGGAGTTGTTGTAGGCCGGCCCCCCCACCAACGAGAAACTCGTCAGCGAGATCACCGCATCGACACAGGCGCGGCCGTCCGCCATGAAGAACCGCTCGACAGCCGGACGGTTGTCGAGGCCGCTCGCGAAGGCCGGGATGACCCGATAACCGCGGCTCTCCAGGGCCTCGATGACGCCGTCGTAATGCGCCGAATCACCGGCCAGTACGTACGAGCGCATCAGCAGCAGTCCGACCGTCCCGCGCGAGGCGCCACCCTCCGGCTCCGGAAGATGGGCCGGGCTGTCGCCAATGCGCCGCTCCATGCGCGGGTGGTAGACGCCGACATCGGGATACTCGATGGGGTCCTGCACCTCCAGCTTTCCGCGCAGGCCGCTGCGCGGGCCCGCCGCGTACCGATTGACGAGGAAACGGACCATGTTCTCGACGTTCTCGTCGGAACTGGCCAGAAAATACTGCCAGGTCAGGAAGTAGGCCCGGACATCCTGCGCCGTGCCCGGGATGAAGCGCAGGATCCGAGGGATGCGGCGCAGCATCGCAGCCTGCTTCTCCCCCGAGCTGCTGTCGTCGTCGTCATCCTGCTGCTCTGCCTTGCCCTTCTTCCCGCGCAACTTCTTGAGCAGGGACATGGGCCCACGGGAGCTGCCGTCCATGGTGAACTTGCCCATCCGCGTGAGCTTCATCACCTCGCCGGCGGACATGATGCCAACCAGCGCGTCGCAGTCGTCCCGGCGCGCCTCGAGGTCCTCGCGCACGGGCTCGATGTGCTCCTCCATGAACAGCATGGTGACGACGATGATGTCCGCCGAGGCGATCCGCTCCCGCGCGCGCTCCAGCGCCGCGGGGTTGTTGTTCCAGTCCGAGGCGGCGTGGTAGCTGAGCTCGAGACCCGGGATATCGCGTTGCAGGGCCGGTCGCGCGCGCTCCACGGCGCCCGCCATGTGGCTGTCCAGCGTGATGATGGCGACGCGCACCGGCGTCGGGTCAGCGACTGAAGTGGGCTTTGGCATCGTAAATTGTCTCCACTGTTATTGTCGCAATGCCTCGGTCGGCGGCGAAGCGCTCGGTGTTGCGCCGGGCCTTGCCCCGCACGAAGAACGGGATCTTTTTGAGTTCGGCTTCGGCCTCCGGCGTCCAGCGTATCTCAGCGCCTTGCTCCGACTCGGCGACGGCAGCCGTCGTCTCGGTCTGTCCCTCTTCCCGAGCCGCCCCGCCCGAAGCCGGCGCTGCGCCGGCTTCCAAGTGGGACGGTGCGTCAGCCGTGAACTCGAAGTCTTCCTTGAACATCCCGAGCAGATGCTCTTCCAGGCCCATCATCAGCGGGTGGACCCAGGTGTCAAAGATGACGTTGGCCCCTTCCAGGCCCATGTTCGGCGCATAGCGCGCCGGGAAATCCTGTACGTGCACCGGTGCCGAGATCACCGCGCACGGCAGTCCCAGGCGCTTGGCGATGTGCCGCTCCATCTGCGTGCCGAGCACCAGCTCCGGGCTGGCCTCGGCCGCGGCACGCTCCACCTCCAAGTAGTCGTCGGTGATCAGCGGCTCGACCCCGTAGGCCTTGGCGGCCCGACGCACCTCCCGCGCCTCTTCGCGGGCGTAGGTCCCCAGTCCGACGACCTGAAAGCCGAGCTCCTCGCTGGCGATACGCGCCGCGGCGACGGCGTGCGTACCGTCACCAAAGATAAACACCCGCTTTCCGGTCAGGTAGTTGGAATCGACCGAGCGGCTGTACCAGGCCATGCGCGCATCGGTTTCGGCCAGCACCTCGCTGACGTCCAGGCCGGTCACCCGCCCGACCTCGGCCAGAAAATCGCGGGTAGCGCCCAGGCCAAGGGGCACCGTAGTGACGGTCGGCTGCCCGAAACGGCGCTGCAGCCAGTCGCAGGTCGTGCGCGCCACCTCGGGATAGAGGCAGACGTTGAAATCGGCCTCGGGGATGCGGCGCAGGTCATCTGGGCTAGCCCCGAGCGGAGCAACCACGTTGACCTCGACACCGACCGATTCGAGCAGCCGGGCAACCTCCTGCACGTCATCCCGGCAGCGGAAACCAAGCGACGTGGGACCGAGCAGATTGGCGCGCGGGGCACGCGCCGTATCCGGTTGTGCAGCGGCGCCTCCACTGTCGCCCTCGAGCAGTCCGCGAACCAGCTGGTAGAAGGCCTCGCTGGCGCCGTACCCCTCCTTGCGTGAGTATGCCGACAGCTCCAGCCCGATCACCGGGACCGGCAGGTCCATGCCGCGTGCCAGATCCCCGGGCTGATCCTGCAGCAGCTCCGCCGTGCAGGAATCGCCGACCAACAGCGCTTCCGGCCGATAGCGCCGGTAGGCAGCGGTCACCGTCTCGCGCACCAACTCGGCGGTATCCCGGCCCAGGTGCCGCGCATTGAAGGTGGTATAGCTCACCGGCGGACGCCCGGGGCGGCGCTCGATCATGGTGAATAGCAGATCGGCGTAGGTGTCACCCTGAGGAGCGTGGAGGACGCAGTGGACCCCCTTCATCGACGCCGCGATCCGCATCGCGCCGACGTGGGGAGGGCCTTCATAACTCCAGAGCGTCAGCTGCATCCTCTACACCTTCAGCGTCTCGTGGCGGACCAGCGGGCGGGCGAAGAGCTCGGCGAGATCGCCAGCCTGCTCGAAGCCCTGGATGGGCGAGAAGACCAGCTCGATGGACCATTTCGTGCGCAGGCCTTCCGCCTCCAGCGGGTTCGCCAGCCCCAACCCGCAGACCGTCAGATCGGGACGGTCCTCGCGCAACCGGTCCAGCTGGGCGTCGACATCCTGCCCCTCGACCAAGCGAACCCCCTCTGCGAGAGCATCCCGCTCCCGGCCGTGGAACTCGCGGTCGAAGTACGGCGTGGCTACCTCAACTGGCTGCATGCCGCACTCCACGCTGAGGAATCGCGCCAGCGGCAGTTCCAGCTGCGAGTCCGGCAGGAAGGTGATGCGCTTGTCGCGCAGCACTTCCCGCTGCCGCTCCAGCGCTGCCTGTGCCCGCGCGATGGGCGCTTCGATGACCGTCTCAAGCCGCTCATCGGAGACCCCGAAGGATCGGGCGGCCGCCTGGAGCCAGCTGCGCGTTCCTTCAATCCCCAGAGGGTACGGGGCATCGATCCGCTCTGCGCCGCGGCGAATGAGCGCACGAGTCGCCTCGCCAGTGAACGGCTGAGCCTGCAGGACGCGGGTCCCGGGGCCGACCGGCGGCAGCTCGGCCCCGATGCGCGGCGGCAGGAAATGAACGGGACCGATTCCCAGCTGATCGAACAGGCGCCGGAACTGGTCCTCGACCACGTCCGCGAGGGTGCCGAGAACGATAAGCGAGGGCGTGTCCTCCTGACTCGGCGGAAGCTCATGCGCCAGCGTGCCCAGGAACTGATCCTCGCCCTGGGTGAACGTTGTCTCGAGCCCGCTGCCCGAATACGGGAGCACGCGGACCCGCCCCTCGTGGGCCGCCGTCAGCCGCTCCGCGGCCTTGTCCAGGTCGAGCTTGATGACTTCCGAGGGGCAAGAGCCGACCAGAAACAGCGTGCGGATCTCCGGACGGCGGGCGAGGAGCTCGTGGACGACCCGATCTAGTTCCTCGTTGCAGTCGGCCATCCCGGCGAGATCGCGCTCGCCGAGCACCGCGGTTGCGAAGCGGGGCTCGGCGAAGATCATCACGCCTGCCGCCGACTGCAGCAGGTGGGCGCAGGTCCGCGACCCGACCACCAGGAAGAAGGCGTCGCGCATCTTCCGGTGCAGCCATACGATGCTCGTCAGGCCACAAAAGACCTGGCGCTGCCCCTCTTCCTGGGCCAGCCCCCCGCAGACCCCGCCGGCATTGCAGCGATCCGCTTGCGTCATTCCGCCCCTCCCTGCCCGGCGGCGCGCATCTGCTCTTCCTGCAGGCGCGCGGCGCGGAGCTTGAGGAGAAACTGCATGGCGTTGACGACGTAGGCCGCGTAGGCGGCCAGCGCGATCCACATTTGCTGGACCGGGGTCAGGAAGTCACCGAACCAGACCACGAGGTAGGCGGTGTGCAGGACGATCACCCCCATGCTGACCACGTCCTCCCAGAAGAACGCGGGAGCGAAAAGGTAGTGCCCGAAGACCTCCTTCTCCCAGATCGCCCCGGTGACCATGATCGTGTAGAGGATCAGGGTCTTGATGATGATCGACCAGGCTGCCCACTCGAGCAGTTCGCCGGTGGCGAGATACCACAGAACCAGCCCCAGGCTGGCCAGAAACACGATGAACTGCGTGGGAGCCAGAATCCCCTGGACGAGGGTCCAGGGCGACTCGTCTCGACGGCGGCGCTCTTCGTCGGTGTATAGACCGGCGGGAGGTGATTTCATGGAACCCTGATGCTGCATTGCGCTGCATCCCCACTTTACGGGAGTGACTTCTCGGCGAATCTAAAGCGCCCCCCGGGGTGTGTCAAGCTGGCTGGACGTGCCTCACGATTGACACAACCTTTCAATACAGGGCCTTAGCATTCGGTCGCGCAGGACGACAGATCGTCGCATTCCCGCGTTACGCCCTTGAACTATCCGCGCCGGATGGCGTCAATATTGAGTGCGCAAGTATTCTCGATGAAATCGGTCCGAATTCAACGCCCCGAATCCCCCGAAAAACCCGATCAAAGCCCCAGAGGACGGCCGAAGTTGAAATCGATGAACGCGCCGCAACAGACGCTGGGCGATCTGCCCGCGGAGACGGTCGCCCGGCTGCTCAAGGCCGCCGCGGATATCGCCCTGATCGTGGATGCTGAAGGAACCATCCACGACGTGGCGGTGGGCAGCGATGACCCGGGTGTCCGCGCCGCCGCTGGCTGGCGGGGCCGGCAATGGCGCGAGGTGGTCGGTGCGACGGAGCAGCAGACCGTCGACCGTTTGCTCGTCGACCAGCAGAGCGCAACCCTGCAGCACATCGACGAGCGCGGAAACCCGATCCCGGTGCGCTACCGATTGATCCCGCTCGGCGACGGACGAATCGCCGCGGTGGGCCGGGACCTGCGCCCCTGCGCCGCACTGCGCCAGCAGCCGCGTGAACACAACCGCCTGCGCTCCATCGAGCAGACTACGGCCCTGGTCGGCCAGGTGCCCCTGCGCGATCTGGTCCGCGAAGCGACCGACCTGATCGAGCGCATGTGCATCGAGACGGCCTTGAACATCACCCACGACAACCGGGCCTCGGCAGCGGAACTACTCGGACTCAGCCGCCAGAGCCTCTACTCCAAGCTGCGACGCCACGGCCTGATGACCTCCCACAACGACGCCGACTGACCGGTGCCGCACCTCCCTTGACCCACCCCGCACACCCCTCTAGCTTGAGCTCCTTATCGTTGGGCGACTGAGCGAGGGCCCTGTCATGGATCCAGCCACTGCGCAGACCCCCCCCCTGGCCGCTGCGGCCCCGCGGGATCTCTGCACCGACTGCGGACTCTCGCGCAGCTCCGAGCCCAAGCGCTGCGGCCGAGCCTGTCAGTTCATCCGTCCGGACTACCCTGGACTGGAGCGCCGGACGCACGGCCGCAGCCGGGATCCTGAGCGCCCGGACGAGCTGCACTTCGGCCCCTTCCGGAGCATGCACCAGGCCGCCCTGCGACGCCCGCGGGCCGGCGCTCAGTGGACCGGCGTCACCACCCGACTGGCGGAACGGCTGCTGGAGAGCGGGCGCGTGGACGCGGTCCTGACCGTCACGGGCAACGCCGACGACCCCTGGCGACCCCGCCCCGTTCTGGTCACCGATCCGGCGCAGCTGACTCAGTGCCGCGGCATGCGCATGGGCTATGCCCCCCTGCTCGCCCTGCTTGAGCCTGCGCTGGCGCAGGGCTACCGACGGCTAGGGGTGATCGCACTGCCCTGCCAGACCTACCCGCTGAGAGCCCTCGAGCGCGAACTCGGCCTGGAACGCCTGGAGATCATCGGCACGCCGTGCTCGGACAACACGTCGACAGAGCACTTCCACCGCTTCCTCGAACTCTTGACCCCTGCACCAGAGGACGTGACCTACCTGGAGTTCCGGGCCGACTACTACGTCGAACTGCGCTTCCGCGACGGCAGCAAACGCGAGATCCCCTTCCTGCAGCTGCCGATCTCCAGGCTGCCGGCCGACTTCTGGCCGCTAACCTGCCGCACCTGCGTCGACTACACCAACGCCCTGGCGGACATCACCGTCGGCTACATGGCCGGGCGGGGCGAGCAGTGGATCATCGTGCGCAATGAACGCGGCGAGGCCATGCTGGAGCTGCTGGGCGACGAAGTGCGCCTGCGCCAGCCAAGCTCCGGGGGCAAGCGCGCTGGCCCGGTGCAGGGTTTCATCGACAATACTGAGCGCGCAGCGGGGGGCATGCCGGCGCGAGGCATGCCGAACTGGCTGCGGCCGATCGTCGGCCGGCTCATGCCGTATGTCGGCCCACGCGGGCTGGAGCTGGCGCGGGCGCGGCTGGAGATGAAGGCCGCCGAGACCCTCATCCACCTCCGACATAAGGCGCCCCGGCGCGCCCGGACCATGGTGCCCGCACACGTCAACCGGCTGGTCGAAGGCTATCGTATCACCACCCCGCAGCAGCACCCCGGGCCCCGGCACACCGAGGCCCGGAGCGGGGCGGATTCAGACCGGATCGATTAGTAGCACATAGCGCAGCGCCTCGGCGTACTCCCGGGCAGTGGCCTTCTCGCCGTTCTTCTCGCGCTCAAGGGCCCGATCCACCTGCGCCTTGGCAATGACGGACAGGCTGCGCAGCCCCATCGGCCCGAGCGCCTCGACGTAGCGGGTGAGGAACTGCCGGGACTGCAGCCGCTCCGTTTCAGCGCTGATGGCCCGGATCCAGAACATCTTACGCAGACCGACAAGCACGAAGATCGCGGCCGGCAGTGCGATGGCGATGATCATGACCGCCAGCGTCTGCTCCGCACCGGGGAGCAGATCCCGCTGGATACCGATGAGGTAGGCGATCACGCCACCGATCGCCGCCAGCGAGAAGCTGATCCCGGCGGAGAGCCAGGTCGACTTGGTGAGTTCCTGGAGTAACCGTTTCCGCTCCTCGAGGATCTCGTTGGTCATGCTGCGCTCCTTACTCTGAAAGTGGGATGGGCAGGCCGCCGTCAGCCCTCCACCGACGGCAGTCCGGACAGCGCCATGGCCGTCTCGACCTGGCTCCCGCCGAGGTCGCTGAGGTTGCCCGCCAGGTAATCCGTGTAGGCCTGCATGTCGAAATTGCCGTGGCCGCAGAGATTGAACAGGATCGCCTTCGACTCGCCACGCTCGCGGCACCCCTGTGCCTCATCGATCACGGCCTTGACCGCGTGGTTGGCCTCCGGCGCGGGGATGATTCCTTCGGCCCGGGCAAACTGCAGCCCGGCGGCGAAGCAGTCGAGCTGATCGTAGGCCCGCGCGTCGAGGTAGCCGAGGTCCATCAGGTGGCTGATCTGCGGGGCCATACCGTGGTAGCGCAGCCCCCCGGCGTGGAACCCCGGCGGCATGAAACCGGAGCCAAGGGTGTGCATCTTGGTCAGCGGCGTCAACTGCGCCGAATCGCCGTAATCGTAGGCAAACCGGCCCCGCGTCAGGGTCGGACAGGCCAACGGCTCGACGGCAATGGCCTCGATGCTCGGCCCGCCGCGCATGGCCGCCCCCAGGAAGGGGAAGACGATGCCCGCGAAGTTGCTGCCTCCCCCGGTGCAGGCAATGACGGTGTCGGGGTAATCATCGGCCATGGCCAGCTGCTCCATGGCCTCGAGCCCCGTAACGGTCTGGTGCAGCAGCACGTGGTTGAGCACGCTGCCCAGCGCGTACTTCGTGTCGTCGCGCTGCGCGGCCAGCTCGACCGCCTCACCGATGGCGATGCCCAGGCTCCCGGTGCTGTCCGGGTTGTCCGCCAGCACCGAGCGCCCGAAGGCCGTCTCTTGGCTCGGGCTAGCGATGCACCGCGCCCCGAAGCTCTCCATGAAAGCGCGCCGGTACGGCTTCTGCCTGTAACTCACCCCGACCATAAAGACCTCGATATCGAGGCCGAACATGGCACCAGCGAGGGCCAGTGAAGAACCCCACTGACCAGCCCCGGTCTCGGTGGTAATGCGGCGCACACCCTCGGCGTGGTTGTAGAAGGCCTGCGGGAGAGCCGTGTTTGGTTTGTGGCTCCCGGCGGGACTGACGCCCTCGTACTTGTAATAGATCCGTGCCGGCGTATCGAGGGCCCTTTCCAGGCGGCGCGCCCGGTAAAGCGGCGCCGGCCGCCACTGCCGGTACGCGTCACGGACCGGCTCGGGGATCTCGATCTCCCGCTCGGTGCTCAGTTCCTGCTCGATCACGCCACGGGGGAACAGCGGCGCCAGATCCCCCTCAGAGACGGGCTCCCGCGTCGCCGGATGGAGCACCGGTGCCAGCGGGGCAGGTAGGTCGGCACTGATGTTGTACCAGGCGCGCGGTATCCGCGCCTCATCGAGCACATACTTGACGGTCTCACTCATGGTTGGCTCTCGCGCTGGCCCTGATCAGAACGCCGGCTATGGTAGCCGCGCCCGCGCGTCAGGGAAAGCTGACAGGGCGCGACACGCCGCCGCCGGAACAATGAGGGTTGCCACCGGACACCCTTACACGGTATGGATGAGGGACAAGCTGCCGCAGCTAGGGAAGGCTCAACGCCATGGTGACCGATCAGCAAACCCTCCTCGAGGTCGCGCAGGCGACCACCGCGATCGGTGGCTGGATGCTCGACCGCTCCACACAGGTCATCCACCTGTCCATGGAGACCCGACGACTCCTCGAACTGCCCCCGGACCGCCCCCTGAACCTGCGCACCGGACTCGGCCTCTACCCGCCCGAGCATCGGGCCACGGTCACCCGAGCCACCCACGCCGCCCTCCACCATGCCCGCCCCTTCCAGGTCGATGTCGATATCCTCACCACCAGCGGCCGCCGGCTCCATGTCCGCAAGCTGGGCAAACCGCTGATGGACGACTACGGCAACATCCTGGGCCTGCGCGGCGCGCTGCAGGATCTGACCGACATCAAGGCCGCCGAACGTCAGGCCCGGCGCCTGTCACAGCGCCTGGAGACCACGCTGGAGAGCATCACCGACGCCTTCTTCCTGGTCGATCCAGCCTGGCGTTTCACCTATCTCAACCGCGAGGCGGAACGCCAACTCAACTGCCGGCGCGAGCAGATCCTCGGCCGCGTGGCCTGGGAGGTCTTCCCTGAAGCGCTGGGCACCGCGTTCGAGGCAAATTACCGCCATGCCATGGCCAAGCGGGATCCAGTGGTCTTCGAGGCCTACTTCGCGCCGGTCGAGACCTGGTTTGAGGCGCGGGCCTACCCCTCCGAAGAGGGGCTGGCGGTCTACTTCCGCGACATCACCCAGCGCAAGCAGGGCGAAGCGGAGATGGCTCAACTGAACGAGGATCTGCGCCAGGCCCGCGAGCGCGCCGAACGAGCCAGCCGGGCCAAATCGGAATTCCTCGCCGCCATGAGCCACGAGCTGCGCACCCCGCTGAACGCCATTACTGGCTTCGCTCAGCTGCTCCACCACACCCCGCCTGAAGCGTCCGCAGACCGGGATCACCACCTTGACCAGATCCTGTCGGCGGGCTGGCACCTGCGCGATCTGATCGGCGACGTCATCGACTTCGCGCAGATCGAGGCGGGTCAACTGGCTGTTCACGCCGAGCCGCTGGCCGTCGACGCCCTCGTGCGCAACAGCTTGGCGATGATCGGCGAGCAGGCGCGGCGCCGCGGGCTCTTCGTGGACTGCCAGGACACTGCCGAACCGGCCCCCTGGGCCCGAGCGGACCCGGTCCGCAGCCGCCAGATCCTGCTCAACCTGCTCTCCAACGCCATCAAGTACAACCGCCCGGGGGGCACGATCAGCGTCTCCTGGTCCGCCGCCGAGCACGGCGTACATATCGATGTCGCGGACACGGGCAGCGGCATCCCCCATGCCCGACGCGAACGCCTGTTCGAGCCGTTCGAGCGGCTCGGACGCGAGGCCGGTTCCATCGAAGGCAGTGGCATTGGTCTATCGCTGTCGCGGCGCCTAGCCCGGATGATGAGCGGCGACCTGAACCTGCTCACCACCGCCCCGGAACGCGGGACCACCATGCGACTAACCCTGCCCCACCACCTCAACGAGCCCTCCCCGTCAAGCGCGGAGATCCCCCTGCGCCTCGATGAGACGAGGCCCGCAGCGCCCATGCGCATCTGCTACATCGAGGATAACGAGCTGAACATGATGGTCGTCCGCGGTCTGATCCGCCGCAAAACGGGGGTCGAATTGGATGAGGCCTGGACCGGCGCCGAGGGCTTGGCGCGCATCCGGCAGTGTCAGCCCGATCTGGTGCTTCTGGACATGCACCTGCCCGACATGCATGGCCGCGAGGTGCTGCGCGCCCTTCGCGCGGATCCCGAGCTGTGCCGACTCCCTGTGGTGGCGCTGAGTGCCGATGCGGCCAACGAGACGCTGGAAACCGCGGATGGCACCTTGGACGGCTACCTGCTCAAGCCGTTTCGACTGGCCGACCTGGATGCGCTGATCGCCCGATTCGCCCCGCGATGAGCCGGCCAGTGGCCGGATCCGCAGCCGCCGCCGCTCACCCCGATGGCGCCGTGCCGTGCTCCACCCGCTGGAGCTCCTCGACATCGAACCCCAGCGCCTCGGCCCGGCCGACCAACTCTTCCAGAATCTGCTCATCGAGTTCCGGCTCCCGGGAGAGGATCCACAGGTACCCACGGGTCGGACCGGAGACCATCGCCCACTCATACGCGTCCTTATCCAGCGCGATGACGTGGTAGCCGCCGCGGATGGGCCATGTGAAGGTCACCGTCAGGCTGGCCACATCCGGTTCGCCCTGGAACCGCGCGGTACCCTCAATCTCCTGCCACTGCTCATCGCTGGGATCGTACCCGCGGTTGCGTACGCCGAGGCGCCCGTCCTCGCGGATCCAGTATTCCGCGCTGACGTCGGTCAGGCCCCGCTCGAAGCGATGATCGAGCCGTTTGATGGAATACCACTGCCCCGTAAACCGCTCCGCCTCGAACCCATCGACGGGATCCACCCCCGCGGGCAGTCCGGTACACCCTCCGGCTATCGAAAGCGCCCCTGCAAGCAGCAGCAACACCCCGGCTCCACGCAGACAACGCCCCAGGACCCTTGCCATCAACGCCCCCTCCTTCGACCGCATCACCGGGTCATGGTGTCACAGCCCGGAATCAACCGATGAACTTATCGCCCTGATTCGTCATCCTACTGGATAGGAGACCAGACGCAGGGGAAGAGCAGGATCATGGACACGGACCATCCGCAGCACGACTCCGCGGCGAACAACTCCTCGCGTTACGTGGTTTTCGGCGCCAGCGGCTATATCGGCTCCCACCTGGTCGCCGAACTGCTCGAAGCCGGCTGCCGGGTGCGGGCGGTTGCCCGCAACCGCGAGGTGCTCGAAGCCCGCGAGTGGGAAGGGGCCGAACTGGTCGCTGCCGACGCCCTCAAGCCCGAGACCCTAGTACCGGCCCTGCAGGGTGCGGACGTGGCCTACTACCTGGTCCACTCCATGGGCGCCGGCAAGGCCTTCGGGACCCTGGATGTCGAGGCGGCCCGCAACTTCGCGGCTGCCGCCGCGGAGGCCGGGGTGCGTCGAATCGTCTACCTCGGTGGACTGGTGCCCGAGTCGGCGAGTTCCGCGCACATCCTTTCGCGGCGACAGACCGGCGATACCCTGCGCGAAGGATCCGTGCCGGTGACCGAGCTGCGGGCCGGCATCATCGTTGGACCTGGGTCGGCGGCGTTCGAGATCATGCGCGACCTAGTGCTCCACCTCCCGATCATGGTCACGCCGCGCTGGGTCTTTGCGCAGTCGCCGCCCATTGCGCTGCAGGATCTTCTTGAGTACCTGCGTCGGGCACCGCAGTGCGAGGAAACCGCCGGAGCCATTCTGGACGTCGCCGGCCCGGAACACCTGACCTACGCCCAGATGATGCGCATCCTCGCCGAGGAGGCGGGACGGCGCCCCCCGAAAGTGATCCCGGTCCCCTTGCTGACTCCGAAGCTCTCCTCCTATTGGCTGCGCCTCGTCACCGCCGTCCCCACACCGATCGCCAGAGCCCTGATCGAGGGGCTGCGTGAGGACTACCGGGCCGATGACAGCGAGATCTGCCGCCTGGTACCCCAGCAGCTGCGGGACTTCCGCGGCGCCGTGCGCGACGTCTTCCGCGCCGAGCGCGAGCGGTCCGTGGCGGCCCGCTGGACCGAGGGCGCCTTCATGTTCCGCAACTACCGGATCGACTACAGCTACTACGCCAAAAAGGCCCACGGCTCCGCCGTCACCACCGCGGAGCCCGATGCCGTCTGGCCCGTGGTCACCGCCATCGGGGGCGAGAACCGCTACTACTACGCCAACGCGCTGTGGAAAATCCGCGAGACCCTGGACTGGCTGGTAGGCGGACCGGGCAGGAACTATGGCCGACGCCACCCGACGGAGCTACGCGTGGGCGACATGATCGACTCTTGGCGGGTTATCGAACTGGAACCGGAGCGGCGGATGACCCTGTGGTTCGGCATGCGCGCCCCCGGCTCCGGCGTACTAGAGATCGAGCTCACGCCGCGAACCGGGGGCGGCACCGAAATCACGGTGGCCAACCACTGGCACCCGGCCGGGGTCTGGGGCCTACTCTACTGGTACGCCCTAGCCCCAGCTCACTCCCTCATATTCTCGGGGCTGGCCCGATCCATCGCCCGGCGGGCTGAGGCTTCTTCCACTGCGTCCGGGTCCCGCTCGGCGGCACCCGACTCGGACTGACCCTCGGCGCTCTGCGCCAGCAGCGCACCGCCGACCACGGCCAGGCCCGCGATCAGCAGAGCCGGCTCCGGCTCGGTAAAGCCGGTGAGAACCAGCAGGACCGCCGAGATGACCGGGACCATGTAGGTCAGCACACCGAGCAGCCCGGTGGGACCCTTGCGCAGGGCGAGCCCCCAGGTCATGAACGCAATCCCGTACGGACCCACGCCGATCAGGGCGGCCGCCAGCCAGTCCGTACCCTGAGGTGCACTGACGCTCTCACCAAGCAGGAGCTGGAGCACCACGGCGATGAGCGCCGCCTGGGCGAACATTCGCGCATAGCCGCGGAACGGGATCGAGCCCGCCTGCGTGAGGTAGACCGAGAACGCCGCCCAAGCACAACCACTGATCACCCCGAAGACGTAAGCGACCAACGGAGTCTCCGCCCCGGCAGGCGCGTCTCCCAGGATCAGCGGCGCCACGCCGACAAACGCCACGACCATCCCGACGAGCACCCGGGGCTGAACCCCGCGCCCGGCCAACCAATTGGCGACAAGCACGAACACCACTGGCCACAGGTACGTGACCAACGTCACGCGTGCTGGCTCCCCCCAGGCCAGCGCGGCGAAGTAGAGGTAGAGCGCTGCCACAAGCGAGAGCACGCCGCCGAGCCAGTAGCTCAGATCCGGGTCCGGCATTCGGCCGTGCGGCTCACGCACCAAAATTGCCGAACACCAAGCGACCGCAGCGGCCGCCATCAGGGCCACTACCGTCGTCATCATGGCCGGCAACTCGGTAAGTTGGCGCAACAACGGCAGACTGCCCCACAGGCTTACCGAAAAAACACCAGCCACAAGACCCGAAAGCAGCGCACGGTTCAGCAACGCATGACCTCCTCTAACCTTTTGATGGACCTGAACGAGCCGCGTAATATAGGGCTCATCATTCGATCTTCCAAACGAATCTTCGTAATCAACCGATCACGTTGCTCGATCGCTCATGAAGACACGCATCCTCGATCTAACGCTGCTCCAGACCTTCGTCGCGGTCGTTGAACAAGGCGGCTTCACGGCCGCCGGCGAACAGCTGCACCTTGCCCAATCCACTGTCAGCGCTCACATTACCCGCCTGGAGGAGTTGGCCGGCCACCGCCTTCTGCGCCGCGACCAGCGCAAGCTGGCGACAACCACCAAGGGCGAACGACTGCTCGCCCACGCGCGTCGGCTATTGCAGCAAAATGCCCTCGCCTGGCAGGAGCTTCAGGAGGAGCGCATGGAGGGACGGGTTCGGCTGGGAATCCCCGACGACTACATCATGTTCCTGCCGGAGAGCCTGAGCGATTTCGAGGCCCGCTACCCCGGCATCGAGCTCGAAGTCAGTGGCGGCCTGAGCGTTGACCTGATCGAGCAGGTCCAGGCGGGCCAGCTGGACCTGGCCGTCGTTACCAGGCAACCGAAAAGCCCGGGCGGCGAGGTCCTGCGCCGCGAGCCCCTCGTCTGGGCGGCAGCGGCGGCGTACGCCGCCGAGGAGCGCGAACCACTCCCGCTCGCCCTCTCCCGCCAGGGCGTGTGCACCTTCCGCGAGCAAGCCGTCGAAGCCCTGGAGGCCGCCGACTTCCCCTGGCGCATTGCCTATACCAGTACCAGCCTGGCCGGGCTGCGCGCGGCAGTCCGCTCCGGGCTGGCCGTGACGGTTCTCACCCCTTCGATGCTCGATCCGGATCTGCGCACACTGGGACAGGAGACGGGGCTACCGGAACTGCCCAGCATCGAGCTGGCCCTCCACCGTGGCGCCGGGCGGCCCAGCGAGCCGGCACGCCAGTTGTTCAACACGCTCCAGGAACGACTCGGCAACGTCAGCCACGGCTGACCGACACTGTTAGAAAAACCGATACCTCGGATGCAGAAAAACGCCTCGACTGCTTGCAGCCGCAGACACCGGCGAGTAGGTTAATGCCGCGCTGCTAGCGGATTGCTCCGCGCGAAGCCCCGGGCGCCCTCGCCCCACGCACCGGAGCGGACAACGGAAAGGATTGGCTTATGAAACGCAACGAAGAGATTATCGAAGCGCTACGGATCTACACCAATCGCCGGATCCCGCTGCTTTGGGGCAGCGTTCTGGCGATCCTCTTGGTGGCGCACTTCGTCACCGCCTACCTGGTGGAGCAGTTCTGGAGCGAGCACCTGGCGGTGAGCCCGTGGGTGGCCATCGCCGCAGTGCTGATCGGCATTGCCTTCTTCCTTTACGAGAAGATCGGCAACAAGCTGCGCGCCGCAGAGTTCGAGTTCCAGCGCACGGCGCTGGGCTACTGGGACTATGAACGTGGCTACCAGCAGTCCGAACGAATCCGGCAGGCGGCGCTAGTAGGCTTTCTGGGCACCGTGGTCGTCTACGTCGGGTTCGCCTTCGCGCAGTTCTGTGCCACCGCCGACGACGCCAGCCGCAAGGTGCTGACGGACCTCGCCCCGGGCAAACAGATGGAGCTGCTCAGCAATCCGGAGCAGGCCGCCGTGCTGGGCCTCGGCGCAGCGCTGATCATCGCGGCGCTGGTCTGGATCCACCGGGTCCGCGAGCAGATCCGTAGCGACCTGAGCGCCTGACCCCCTGGCCGGCCGGGTAGCCAGCGCCCGGCCGGCACCCCCGCCTGACATCCGCTTCACGACAGCTACTGACCCGCGGCCTGAGCGGCCTCGACCGCCTCCTCCGCCTCGATCCACTGCGCTTCCAGCGCATCCCGCTCACGCTGCAGCCGACCCTGCTCCTGCAGAAGCCAGGTCAGGGCCTCGTTGTCGCCGCTGTAGAGTTCCGGATCGGCAAGCTGCGCCTCCAAACGAGCCAGCGCCTGATCGCACGCCTCGATGCGCTCGAGCAGTTGCTCGGCGCGCTCGCGCAACGGCTTCAGTGCCGCGCGCTGCTGAGCCTGCCGGCGCCGCTGCGCCTTGCGCTGCTCGGCAGTATGGGCGGCTTCCGGGGTGGCTTCCCGGGCACCACGCCCGTCACCTCGTCGTGGTCCGTCTCCCCCACGGCGCCGCTCGAGCAGCCAGCGGTGGTAGTCGTCCAGATCGCCATCGAAGCCCCGAACACCGCCATCGGCGACCAGCCAGTAGCGCTCAACCGTTGCCCCCAGCAGGCTGCGATCGTGGGAAACCACCACCACCGCCCCGGTGAACCCTTGCAGGGCCCGGGTGAGTGCGTGGCGCATCTCCAGATCGAGGTGGTTGGTCGGCTCGTCGAGCAGCAGCAGGTTCGGCTGTTGCCAGACCAGCAGCGCCAGCACCAGCCGGGCCTTCTCGCCACCGGAGAGCGGCGCCACCGCGGCGGTAGCCTGATCCCCGACAAAGGCGAAACCACCCAGGAAATCCCGCAGCCGCTGGGGCGAGGCCTCCGGCGAAAGGCGCTGAAGATGCTCCAGTGGACTGGCCTCGGGATCCAGCTGCTCCAGTTGATGTTGGGCGAAGTAGCCGACCCGCAGGCCCGACGCCTGCACCATCTCGCCAGCCAGCGGGGCCAGCTCGCCGGCAAGGGCACGCACCAGCGTCGACTTGCCGGCGCCATTGGGTCCCAGCAGGCCAACGCGCTCCTGTTTCGCCAGACTTAGGGCCACCCCGCGCAGGACGGGGTCGGCGGCATATCCCAGATCTACCCCATCCAGCATGATCAAGGGGTTGGCCACGGCAGGCGTGTCGCTAAACCCGAACTCGAAGGGCGAATCTGCGTATGCCGGTGCAACCCGCTCCATACGTTCCAGCGCCTTGATCCGGCTCTGGGCGGCCCGAGCCTTGCTCGCCTTGGCCCGGAAGCGATCGATAAACCGCTGCATGTGCGCGATTTCACGCTGCTGCTTCTCGTAAAGCGCCTGCTGCCGGGCGAGGCGCTCGGCCCGCTGGCGCTCGAAATCGCTGTAGCCGCCGCTGTAGAGGGTGAGTCGGCGCTGCTCGATGTGCAGCACCCCGTCGACGACCCGATCGAGCAACGCCCGGTCGTGGGAGATCAGCAACAGCGTCCCGGTGTACTCGCGAAGCCATTGCTCGAGCCAAAGAACCGCCTCCAGATCGAGGTGGTTGGTCGGCTCGTCGAGCAACAGCAGATCCGACGGCGTCATCAGTGCCTGGGCCAGGCTCAGCCGCACCCGCCAGCCGCCGGAGAACGCCGATACCGGCCGCTGCGAATCTGCGGGGGCGAACCCGAGGCCGTGCAGCAATTCTTCGGCCCGCGCCCGCGCGCTGTAGCCATCCGCCGCCTCGAACCGGGCATGCGCGGACGCGATCCGGTGCCCGTCCCCCGCGCGCCCGGCGGCGGCCACCTCCTGCTCTGCCGCGCGCAGAACCGCATCCCCATCGAGGACAAAGTCCACCGCCGCGCGCTCGAGCGCCGGAGTCTCCTGTGCCATCGAGGCGATCCGCCACCCCCCGGGGTATTCGACTTCGCCGCGATCCGTGGCCAGCTCACCGCGAAGCAGAGCCAGCAGGGTGCTCTTGCCCGAGCCGTTGGCACCGATCAACCCGATCTTGTGCCCCGGGTCGATGGCGGCACTCGCCCCTTCCAGGAGGGGCTCTGGACCGCGGCGCAGGGTGATATCGTGAAAGCGGATCATGATCGCCATGGTAACAACTGAACCAGGACTCAAGCGTGCAACGCCAACGAGAAAGGGAGGGTCATGGACCGCCTCGAACAATTCCTCGACCGCGCCGAGCAACTCCTCGAACGCATCGAACCCCTTCTCCCGCCCGCCGAGGCGGCGCCAGACTGGGACGCGGCCACCGCCTTTCGTTGGCGCCGGCGCGCCGGCCAGGGCTGGCTGGAACCCATCCCCGCCGCGACGCGGGTCGAACTCCGTCACCTGCGGGGCATCGAGCGCCAGAAAGAGACCCTGGTCCGCAATACCCGGCAGCACCTGGCCGGGCTGCCAGCGAACAACGCGCTACTCTGGGGGGCACGCGGCACCGGCAAATCGTCACTGATTCAGGCCCTGCACACCGCCTACGCCGAGCAGGGCCTGCGCCTGATCGCGATCGAGCCCGAGCACCTGACCGATCTACCCGGCTTGCTGCCGCTGCTCGGCCAACGCCCCGAACGGTTCATCATCTTCTGCGATGATCTCTCTTTCGACGCGAGCGACCAGCACTACCGCGCCCTCAAGGCGGTGCTGGACGGCTCCCTGACCTCCAGCGCCGAAAACGCCCTGCTCTACGCCACATCCAATCGACGGCATTTGGTCCCCGAGCACATGGCGGACAATCGCCAGGCGCACCTCAGCGGGGGCGAGCTCCATCACGGCGACGGGGTCGAGGAACGCATCTCATTGTCCGAGCGCTTCGGCGTACGCCTCTCCTTCCACCCTTTTGCCCAAGAACGCTACCTGGAGATCGTCCGTGGCTGGATCGAGTATCTGGGCGGGAGGATCGATGGCGACACCGAGACGACCCGCCAGGCGGCACTGGCCTACGCCCTGGATCGCGGCTCGCGCAGCGGACGGGTGGCCTGGCAGTTCGCCCGCGACTGGGTCGGCCGTCAGGGCCTGGGCGAGCACCACCCGTAAAAAAAAGCCCGGCCCTTACGGGCCGGGCTTTAAGGACGTGATCCCCCCTTCTTCGGGCGCTCTCCTCGCGCGGTGATGGCATCGGCGGCGGCGTGGACCTGCTCAGTGGTGATCGCCATGCCGAAGACCTCCTCGCCATATCGCTGTTGTGTGTAGCGTCCATAATATCCAACACACTATAAACGCGACGCGCTGCCTTCGGCCCAGCGGCGCACTGCGCCGGCTGCGAGGCGGCTGGGGATGGGGAAGCGGCCCGCGACGGCGGGCGCACTGCCGGCCGTAGAGAAGCCCCGAAATCTGAAACCTCAGTCAGGCGCTGCGGACTCCGATAGTCAGCACCAGAAGGGATGATCTTGCCCAGCACGGACCTCCACACCGCGGAACGGATCGACAACGAGATCACTGCCAATGGTTATCACTGGGCTTCACGAGCGAATCCAAGTGGGCCTCAAAGGCTCGAATGAGGTATTCAGGCT
The DNA here is from genome assembly GCF_022228055.1 of Halorhodospira sp. 9621. Classification (NCBI taxonomy): domain Bacteria; kingdom Pseudomonadati; phylum Pseudomonadota; class Gammaproteobacteria; order Chromatiales; family Ectothiorhodospiraceae; genus Halorhodospira; species Halorhodospira sp. 9621. Next base: position 1,423 of record NZ_JAJNRD010000012.1, on the reverse strand, counting down.
GTATCTCTTTCCTTTGCGAATAACGCTGAGCAGCCCTCGAAAAATGAGCGTAGGTAGCCGGGTCGTCCCACAGACGGGAAAAGGCCCGCACCCACTCCGCCGTGGGCGCCTTGAACGGTAGGCAAATCCCGCCTGGCCCAACGGCCTCGGGCAACCCCCCGGCATTGCTAGCTAAAAGGGGGATACCGTTGACATGCGCTTCGGTCGCAATACGCCCCCAGGTTTCCTCCTTGCTGGGCGCCAGCACGACTCTCGCCCTGCCATACACCTTTCTCATGTCTTCAACGGGGGCGATAACGCGAATGTTGTGAAACCCGCTGATGTCAAGGGACTTGCGCATGCTGTTCACGATGAAAAGGAAGGACACGTCCGGGCGTGCCCGCGCTAGCGCCAGAACGATGTCCAGTCCCTTGTAGCCTGCCGGGTTCACGAAGATCGCCGAGGAGCGATCCGTCTCGGTTTGATAGTCCTCGGGATGGACCAAGGGAGGGATGATTCTCGACACATATTTATCGCCGTGCAGCGACGCGGTGTAACTTGAGTTGGCCAAGAAGGAAAGACGTGGCGGCTTGGGGGCATCATGCTGCATTGGAAGACGGTCGGATGTGTGGAGATAGGCCACCACAGGAATCCCCAGGCACAGCAGTGATTGCAGCATGGGCGCGAAATGTGCACCGCCTTGTAGTACGGCGACGTCGGGCTTGAACTTTGCGGAAAGCTTCTCGACCACGGTAGCAGGATTCCAACTTCTCCAAACGGGGTAACCCATGCGTCGATCCTGAGGCGATGGGTCCCGTAAGAGCTTCATCCTGAGTCGTGCGCTTAACCCGGTGCGACCAACACCTTTCAACCCCGCGACCACGGCCACGTGGTGCCCGCGCTCGAGAAGTCCGCATGCAAGACGGTGTGTGTTGACGCCAAGCCCGCCGAAGATTTCAGGAGGGTATTTATGGTGAGTGGCAAAAAGGATGCGCATTGTAGCTCCTAATCGTCGCGAGCTGACTGGTCATACCTCTACTTGTGGACTAGACCAGGACTCTCCTCGTACGACTGCTTGAGCTTGCGCAGAGGGCAGAAATGCCCGCGGTCACGTCGGGGCAGGAGCCGGTGTCCACCCCGGGCTCCCGCTGCCGTGCCCATCTCCGCGCGTCGGCCTGGATTCTGGACAGCTTGCGGATCTACGACGGCCCTCGCGGTGGCCCCCGCCAGCCAGCGCCTGAAGCGCTTGTCGATAGTTGCCATACGCCCCTCCCGCCTCCCAGGGGGCAATATAGCCCATCCGGACTGCCTCGCAGGTGTCCTGATCTAGGGCAAACTCAGCCATCTGTCGGCCTTACCCTATCGCACAACATCTCGGGCCACCGCGGCGTGACCTGATGAGGCCGTCACCCATGCAGATTTCGTTAGCGCCCCCGGAGGGCGG
>NZ_JAJNRD010000119.1:0-421 GCF_022228055.1 Halorhodospira sp. 9621 | reverse complement strand
TCAGCGCTGGCAGGATGAGCACGGCCAGTGGATCATCCAGGGGACGCTTCAGGACATCACTGAGCAGCGCGAGGCGCTGGATCGCAGTAACGCGAGGCGTCAGGAGGTGGAGTCAATCCTGGAGGCCATCCCGGGCGTCAGCGTGGCCCAGGTTGACCTGGAAGGTGAAGTGCGCGAGGCAAGCCGCAGTGCCGAGTGGATCCTCGGTTGCCCGCGTGATGAGTTGATCGGCAAAAGCTTTCTCGACTTCCACGAGCCGGGGGATCGGGCACAGGTCGCCGAAGCGGTAAACGCCCTGCAGAAGGCGGGCCAATCTCACTGCGGTGAGTACGAGCTGATCCGTGGCAACGGGGAGCGATTCCGGGCGCAGGTGAATGTCGTCCCCCTGTTGGATGAACGCGGGCAGGTTGTCGGCAGGATT
>NZ_JAJNRD010000118.1:0-421 GCF_022228055.1 Halorhodospira sp. 9621 | reverse complement strand
GATCTTTCCCACGACTTCGCCACGCTCATTGAGCAGCGGCGCGGCGCTCACTTGCGCCTGGAAACGCTCCCCGCTACCCCGAATCAGCTCGCACTCCGTGGTGTAGCCTTCGCCGGTTTCCTGCATGCGGGCGATCCCCTCACGGATCTGCGCATATTCGTCAGGGTCGTGCAGTATACAGATGTCGCTGCCGACCAGCTGTGCGCGTGTGTACCCAAACATGCGCTCGGCACTGTGGTTGGCCTCGCGCACTGTGCCCTCCAAGTCAACCTCGGTCAGGGCCACATCAGGTACCGCCCGAAGGATGGCCTCGATTCGTTGCCGGCCCGCCTCGCTGCGCTCCAGCGCCTGGCGCTGCTCGGTGATGTCCTGGATCGTCCCCTGAATGATTTGCTGGCCGTGCTCACCCTGCCAGCGCTGG
>NZ_JAJNRD010000117.1:0-432 GCF_022228055.1 Halorhodospira sp. 9621 | reverse complement strand
GGCCGGCTCCAGGCTCAGTTGGGCGTGGTCCGCGAAGATCTCCAGCAACTCCTCCTGCAGCACGGTCCGCGGTCCCCGCGCCAGGGCCAGATCGTCCACATCGAAAAACAGTGCGGCCCGCCGCTCGCCGTCCATCCCCTGCGCCGCCGCCTCGGCCAGCAAAGCGAGCACGACCCGGTGCGCGTCCCGCGCCGGCTGCACCGCAGCGCGGCAGCGCTCGAGTTCCACCGCAATCGCCTCGAACAGCTCCGGTGAGCGGGGCAGGGCTTCAAAGCCCCGGTTCTGGGTGATGCGCTGTTGAACCCGGTTCCATCCCTCATCGAGCCTTTCGCCCCGCCCCCAGAGGGCGACGGCCAGGGCGACGGCGGCGCTGAGCCCGTCGGCATCCAGGCGCGCTATAGCCTCGTGCACCGCCGGATCAACTTTTCGGCG
>NZ_JAJNRD010000116.1:0-467 GCF_022228055.1 Halorhodospira sp. 9621 | reverse complement strand
GTCGAGAACCAGCCGCTGATGATTGAGCGCTTCCTGCCCGATACCACCATCACCTATGCCAACCCCGCCCTGGCAGCGCATCTGCAGACCGAACCGGATCAGCTGCTCGGACACCGCTGGATCGACTTCCTGCCCGCCAATGAGCGCGACGAGGCACGAGCGCACCTGGCGAGGCTGACTCCTCAGGAGCCGGTAGGCCACTTCGAGAACAGCATTCCCGGCGCGGACGGCCAAATCTACTGGACCCTCTGGACCAACCGCGCATTCTTCGATGAGCACGGCACACTGAGCCACATCCAGTCGGTGGGCGTGGACATCACCGAGCGCCGCCGCGCCGAGCAGGCCGAGCAGCAGCTGCGCGAGCAGCTTCAACAGCGGCAGCAGGAACTTGAGGCGATCTTCGAGGCGGCCCGCTCGGTCAGCCTGATCAAGACCGACCTGAATTCCGTCATCCTCGAGGCCAGCAC
>NZ_JAJNRD010000115.1:0-470 GCF_022228055.1 Halorhodospira sp. 9621 | reverse complement strand
TCTACATGGTGGGCACGCACGTAGACATTCAACAAATCAAGGAGGCCGAGCACGCGCTGCGCGAGCATGAACGGGATCTACTCGAGGTCAAGCGCATCGCCCGCCTCGGGCACTGGATCCTGGATGTCGAGTCGAAGTCGCTCTTTTGCTCCGGCGAGGTTTACGAGCTTTTCGGGATCGACCCGCGAACCGAGACCCTGGATCTGGAGACGTATCTCGCCCGGATCCTTGAGCCCGACCGCTCACAACTCCAATCAGCCCTGGAACAGGCCCTGTCCGGCCAGGCTTTTGAAGTCGAGCATCGAATCACGGGCCCGGAGGGCAGCGAGCGCATTCTGCTTGGGCGCGGATATACAGAACTCGATGCCTGGGGGCAGCCCCGGATGGTGCGCGGCACGGTTCAGGATGTCACCGAGCAACGGACCCTTCAGCGCGAGCTCGCCGAACGCGAGGCCCATTACCGGGATCTC
>NZ_JAJNRD010000114.1:0-473 GCF_022228055.1 Halorhodospira sp. 9621 | reverse complement strand
GCTACATGGTGGGTACCCATGTCGATGTCCAGACCCTCAAGGAGACCGAGTTCGCACTGCGCCGCAGCGAGCTGGAACTGACCGAGGCCAAGCGCATTGCCCGGCTCGGGCACTGGTTTTACGACATCCCTTGCGGAACAGTTCACTGGTCGAACGAGATCTATGAGCTGATCGGCTTGGAGCCATCGCAGGAGCCCGTGGACTGGGAGACTTTCCTCTCCTATGTGCCGCCCCAGGATCACCCGGCCCTCCATCAGGCCATCGACCGCACCCTGAACCAAGGAGAGCCTTACGAGATCGAGCACCGCCTGACAACCCCGGACGGCAGTCAGCGGATTTTGCAGGCACGCGGCTATGCGGAGTTTGACGCAGCCGGGAATCCGCAAATCCTGCGCGGGACGGCCCAGGACGTCACCGAGCAACGGACCCTTCAGCACGAGCTCGCCGAGCGGGAGGCCCATTACCGGGACCTT
>NZ_JAJNRD010000113.1:0-500 GCF_022228055.1 Halorhodospira sp. 9621 | reverse complement strand
GCCAACTGACCACGGACTACACCGCGCTGATCGACTATCTGCGCGCCGGTGATAACGCGCAGGCGAGCCGACTCGCCCACACCCTCAAGGGCGTGGCCGGAACACTCGGGGCCGTGGACCTGCAGCAGCAGGCGGAGCAAATCGATCACGCCCTGAAAACCGGTCATGCGGTCACCGCGGAATGCATCGAAGCCCTTGAGCAGGCTTTGCAGGATGCCGGTCAGGCCTTAAACGGGCTCAACAGCGAGCCGGAACCAGCCCGGCAAGGGTCGCCGGAGGCCGTGACGTGCCTGCGGCAAAAACTGGAGGCCAGCGAACTCATCGAGGAGGAAACGTTCCAGGAGGCCCTGGCCTACCTGCGCGGCCAGGGACTCGACTGCGATGCATTGGAGGCCCTCGTGGAACAGTTCGAGCTCGATGAGGCGCTGCAGCGGCTCAACTCGCTGCTGACAGGTAACCAAGAAGGGGCAACATGAGCAGCGATACGCCACACCAGAGCG
>NZ_JAJNRD010000112.1:0-500 GCF_022228055.1 Halorhodospira sp. 9621 | reverse complement strand
ACCAACTGACCACCGACTACGCCGCGCTGATCGATCACCTGCGCGCCGGCGATAACGAGCAGGCCAACCGGCTCGCCCACACTCTGAAGGGCGTGGCCGGAACGCTGGGTGCCATGGATCTGCATCAGCAGGCGGAACAAATCGATCACGACCTGAAAGCGGGAAATGCGGTCACCGCGGAGTGCATCGGGCGCCTTGAGCAGACTTTGCAGGATACTGGACAGGCTCTCGATGGACTGGCCCGAGAGCCGGAAACAGCCCGGCAAGGGTCGGCGGAGGCCGTGACGTGCCTGCGACAGAAACTGGATGCCAGCGAACTCATCGAGGAAGAAACACTCCAAGAGGCGCTGGCCTATCTGCGCGACCAGGAGTTCGACTGCGATGCATTGGAAGCCCTCATCGAACAGTTCGCGTTCGATGAGGCACTGCTGCGGCTCGACCAGCTGCTGGAAGACGGCCAAGGTGGCACCACATGAGTCGGGATGAACGGCACCAGCGCA
>NZ_JAJNRD010000111.1:0-504 GCF_022228055.1 Halorhodospira sp. 9621 | reverse complement strand
TACTACATCGGCGGGATCATCAAGCACGCCAAGGCGATCAACGCCTTCGCCAACGCCTCGACCAACAGCTACAAGCGTCTGGTGCCGGGCTTCGAGGCGCCGGTGCTGCTCGCCTACTCGGCGCGCAACCGCTCCGCTTCGGTGCGGGTGCCCTACGTGGCCAACCCCAAGGCGCGGCGTATCGAGGTACGCTTCCCGGATCCCACCGGTAACCCGTACCTGACCTTCGCCGCCATGCTGATGGCCGGTCTCGACGGCATCCGCAACAAGATCCACCCCGGCGAGGCGATGGACAAGGACCTCTACGACCTGCCGCCGGAGGAGGAGAAGGAGATCCCCAAGGTCGCCTTCCAGCTCGACGAGGCGCTGGAGGCGCTGGACAACGACCGGGAGTTCCTCAAGCAGGGCGGGGTCTTCTCCGACGACCTGATCGACGCCTACATCGACCTCAAGATGGACGACGTCACCCGTCTGCGCATGACCACCCATCCGGTGGAGTTCGAC
>NZ_JAJNRD010000110.1:0-506 GCF_022228055.1 Halorhodospira sp. 9621 | reverse complement strand
GCCTGCTGGTTTGGGGGAATCCCCGCCCCGGTATCGCGCACGCGGAAGCTGATCCGTTCATCGGGCTCTGTGCATACCGTTAGATCGATATGGCCTTCGTTGGTGTACTTGATGGCGTTGCTGAGCAGGTTCGACAGGATCTGGCCCATCCGGGTGGCATCGGCGTTCACCCAGTGCGTCACGCCGGGGTCGATGCTGCAAGAGAACGCCAGGCCGTGTTCTTGGGCCAGGGCGGTGTAGACGGTGCACTGGCCCTCGATCGCCGAGTGCAGGTCGAAGGGGGTCGGGCGCAGTTCCAGCCGCCCGGCCTGCAGTCGGCTGAGATCGAGCAGCGAATCGATCAGTTCCAGCAGACGACCACTGGCACGGCGGCACTGTTGCACGTAGGCCTGACGCTGCTCTTCTTCCAGGTCCGGCTCGGCGAGCAGTTCCACAAAACCGGTCAGAGCGTTGAGGGGCGAGCGCAGATCGTGGCTGACCGCGTTGAGGAAAGTCGTCTTGGCCTC